>JBLHYZ010000011.1:0-12919 GCA_047631115.1 Alpinimonas sp.
TCAACATTGAAGTGGGTTGAGATGTACTGGCTGACGGCAGGTGCGCGACTGGGGCTAGGACGAAGCGTTATTTCTACGAGACCACTCGCCCTTGCCTCTTTGAGCAACCGCGAAACGCTTGACCGTGACATGTGCAGGTAGCTGGCGATCGCCTCCATTTTCATGTCTTGCAGGTAATACATCGATGAAGCCGCCAGAACCGTCTCTTCGTGCTCCATAATCCTCTTCCTGCACATACGTGCACGTTAGGTGCCCAATTGGTCACGACACGGGTCGAGCCTAATACAGTGGCGGTGCAACCTCCTGGTTGAGGTATCTCACGCACAGCATCTAGTCAAGGAATCCTCATGACCGACAATCGCCTCACCGCCCAAACACGTGACAGCGCCCTCGCCCGCCTGGCCCTCAGCGCGGAGCCTGGCCAAGCTCTTGACGTGTTGGTTATTGGTGGAGGGGTCACCGGGGCCGGCATTGCTTTGGACGCCACCAGCCGCGGCCTCTCGACTGCCGTTGTGGAGGCGCAAGACTGGGCTGCCGGCACCTCAAGCAGGTCGAGCAAACTTGTGCACGGTGGATTGCGCTACCTCCAGATGTTGGACTTCAAGCTGGTTCTCGAAGCGCTCAAGGAGCGCGACCTCCTGCTGACAGAAATCGCACCCCACCTCGTGCGACCCATCCCTTTCTTGTATCCCCTGCGTCGCCGAGTTTTCGAGAGAATGTTTGTTGGCGCCGGAATTCTTCTCTATGACCTCTTGGCAAGTATTCGTCCCGGAAAGCGGGCATTGCCTTTTCACCGTCACTTGTCACGCAAACAGCTCGGGGAAACTTTTCCGTCGTTGGCAACGTCGGCTGCCGTGGGGGCAATCGAATACTGGGATGCCAACGTAGACGACGCGCGCTTTGTGCTCACCGTTCTTCGGACTGCCGCGGGACGAGGCGCCCACGTGGCATCACGGACACAGCTCGTTGAGCTTACAAAAAACCAGGATGGTGCCGTAGACGGAGCTATTTTGGCTGACCTCGAATTGGGAACGACATTTGCCGTCAAGGCCAAATCTGTGATCAGTTCAACGGGCGTGTGGACAGAAGAGTCACAGTCATTGGCCGGCGAGGACGGGGGGCTTCGCGTTCTCGCATCTAAGGGCATCCACATCGTTGTTCCGAAATCTCGAATCAGTGGAACAGCTGGTCTCATCCTGCAAACAGCAAAAAGCGTTCTCTTCGTTATTCCCTGGTCACGGTATTGGGTCATTGGAACCACCGATACGCCGTGGACCGAGGACCTCATGAATCCCATTGCAACGGCGACGGATATTGAATACGTGCTTTCTGAAGCAAACAAGGTTCTTGCAGAACCCTTGACCAAAGACGACGTGATCGGGACATGGGCCGGCTTGCGGCCACTCTTGCAGCCCGGTACGAAAGAGGGAACACAGTCGGCCAAGGTCTCCCGCGAGCACACCGTCGCCTCACCCGTGCCCGGCCTCGTCGTGATTGCCGGTGGCAAGTTCACGACCTACCGAGTCATGGCCAAAGACGCCGTTGATTTCGCGCTGGGTAAACAGTCGAAAACACAACCGTCCACGACCCAGAAAATACCGTTGGTCGGTGCTGATGGATACGCGACAGCAGAGCGAGAACTCGCGGCTGTAACGGTTGGACTCGGCTGGGACTCAACCATGACTGATCACCTCTTTCACCGCTACGGCGCCAATATTCGCGACATTGCAGAAATTGCCCTCAGAGAACCGGCACTCGCTCAGCCATTGGAGCACGCTCCCGCCTATCTTCGGGCGGAAATTGCTTACGCAGTCACCCACGAAGGTGCCCTTCACCTTGACGACCTCATGATGCGTCGTACGCGAATTGTCTACGAGTACGTCGACGAAGGTTCGGCGGCCTTGCCGGAGGTCGCAGTCATTGCAGCAGAGCTCTTGGGTTGGACTCAATTTGAGCAAGCTCGGGAAGTAACCCTCTATCTGGAGAGAACGAAAGCAGACAGCCTTGCAGCGCTTCTCGGCGACGATGCGGCGGCGGCTAATGCTCGCAGCCAAGCGGAGGAAATTGTCGTTATGCGCGATATTTCGCCGCAAAAAAAATGACCAAATAGTTCTCCCTAACACCCCACACCTCAAAGAAGAGAGCACCCCCCAATGGCAGAGCACATCCTCTCCATCGACCAAGGTACGACGAGCACTCGGACAGTTATTTTTGATCGAGACGCAAAGATTGTCGCCGTTGGGCAACTAGAGCACGAACAAATATTCCCGCGCGCAGGCTGGGTAGAACACGACCCCATCGAACTGTGGAACAACGTCCGCGAGACTATTAGCTTGGCTTTGACCAGGGGCAACCTCCAGCCCCGTGATATTGCCGCCGTCGGAATCACGAATCAACGCGAGACAACCGTGGTGTGGGATAAGAACACGGGCATCCCAGTGATGAATGCAATCGTGTGGCAGGACACGAGGACCCAGAAAATCGTTGAAGAGCTCGCTCACGACGAGGGCATCGATCGTTACAAAAAAACCGTTGGGCTTCCCCTCGCAACCTATTTTGCTGGTCCCAAAGTGACGTGGATCCTGGACTCCGTTGACGGGGCACGTGAATCGGCAGAACGCGGTGATCTCATTTTTGGAACTATCGACACGTGGATCCTGTGGCACCTCACCGGAGGCATAGACGGGGGAATCCATGTGACGGATGTGACAAATGCCTCGCGCACCATGTTGATGGATCTTGAAACGCTTGAGTGGCGTGAAGACATTGCCGCCGACATGAATATCCCGCTCTCAATGTTGCCCACAATTTGCTCATCATCCGATATCTACGGTTATGGTGACGCCGAGGGGCTCCTGCCGGGCATTCCCATCGCGGGAATTCTGGGCGATCAGCAAGCCGCTATGTTCGGCCAAGCGTGTTTCTCGGAGGGAATGGCCAAAAACACTTACGGCACCGGAAACTTCTTGCTTTTGAATACCGGGGAAAAAAGAGTGCTCAGCACGAACGGCTTGCTGACCACCGTGTGTTACAAAATCGGGGATGCCCCGACAATTTATGCACTCGAAGGTTCAATCGCTGTGACGGGATCTCTCGTTCAATGGCTTCGAGACAATCTGGGCATGTTTACAAACGCGCCAGACATTGAAGTCTTGGCACGAGAAGTTGACGACAACGGCGGGGCTTATTTTGTGCCGGCCTTCTCGGGACTGTTTGCCCCGTATTGGCGCCCCGATGCTCGTGGGGCTCTCGTGGGACTGACGCGATTTGTCACCAAAAATCACATCGCCCGCGCTGCGCTGGAGGCGACAGTGTTTCAAACCCGTGAAGTCATGGATGCCATGAACGCAGATTCTGGTGTCGAGCTGGCCGAGCTTCGGGTCGATGGCGGCATGGTGGGCAATGAGCTCCTCATGCAATTCCAAGCAGACCAACTGGGTGTCGACGTGATTCGTCCGACCGTAACGGAGACAACGGCACTGGGAGCAGCGTTTGCCGCTGGCATTGCCATTGGCTTTTGGGGAGGACCCCAAGCCGTTATCGACAGCTGGTCGGAAGATAAGCGGTGGACACCAGAAATGCCCGCCGACAACCGAGACCGGCTCTTCCGGAACTGGAAGAAAGCGGTCACGAAGACCATGGGCTGGGTAGATGAGGACGTGGAAACCTGAAAAACCGAGACTTAATGATACGAACCACGAACAAGAACCACGGCAAGAAAAACCCATAAGAACCATCAACAGGATTCACCAAACGAAGGAGTCTGGCGCTATGAAACCCAAACTATTGAAGAGGAACAGCTTCTGGCTGGCACTGTCGCTCGTGCTTGTCATGCTGTCCGCGGTCGGAGCGTCTCTCGTTCAGACCAATGCCGGCCAGGTCACAATTAAAGACATGCGCTGGGAGACGTCCTCAGGTCTCACCATGAGTGCGTTGCTTTTTAAGCCCAACAACGTTTCTGCGGAGAACAAGGCACCAGCAATCGTGGTCAGCCACGGCTGGTGGAATAACCGCGAGATGCAAAGCTCAAACTATGTTGAGCTTGCGCGCCGGGGCTACGTGGTCGTCTCCATTGACATGTACGGTCACGGCAACTCTGACAACCTCAAGAACGCCGAGCTCGAATTGGGTGGAACGGGCATGTATGACGCCGTGAAGCTCGTTGCGGATCTGCCCTATGTGGACACGACAAAAATCGGCGTCTCGGGTCATTCCAACGGTGCCCGGGCAGCAAACTATTCGATGGTGCTCGACAACGCCGCCAAAACACCACTTATTTCGGCAGTCTTTTTGGTGGACAATGATGGTGTTTACAGGGACGCAGCCAATGACTCTGAGTACTTCAACCTCTATGGGAACCGCGACGTAGGTATCGTGGCTGACCAGTACGACGAGTTCTTCTTTCGGAGCTACAGCGCAGAAGGTGCTGTGCTTACCCCACCGCGGGATTACATCGGCACGCCAAACGCTCAATCGTTCCTGAACTTTGGTGTTGATCCAGCGGGTCTGGCGGAACAACGCGAAGCAGGTGTTTTCTACACCGAGAACATCGACGGCGTTGACGCACTGCGCGTTGTCTACACGCCAGCCCAGACTCACCCTTGGGGAACAATCTCGGCGCAAACCGTTGGGGATCAGGTTACGTTCTTTCAGCAGGCCTTCGGTGCACCAACCCCCATTGCCTCGGGATCACAGGTGTGGCAGGTTAAAGAGGTGTTCACTACTCTCGGTCTGATTGGACTGGGGATCTTCCTGGTGGCCTTCACTCGTGCGCTTCTGTCGACGAGGGCATTCGCTGGTCTCAAGGCAGCAGCACCCGCCGCACTGGCTGTTAGTGCAAACAAGGGTAAGGGCTTGGCGTGGTTCTGGGGAGGAATGCTTGTCTCCATTCTGATTTCCGGTTCGAGCTACATTCTGCTGAGCCAGCACACGCCGGGCTTGGGGTACGTCTTCAATGGTGTTCCTTCCCCCTTTACTCAGGGTGCCGTCTTGTTTATTGCGGTGTGGGCTGCCATCAACGGGCTTGCAGTTCTCCTCATCATGACGGCCGCGTACTTGTTGTTCGGCAGAAAGAATGGGTTCAGTCTTCGTGAATCGGGCGTTCTGCCAGGCTGGAAGAAGTACTGGCACGGAATCGGGCTCGGTGCTGTTGTCGTTGTAGCGACCTTCGGAATCGTTTTCGTTCTTGATTACTTCTTCAAGACGGACTTCCGCTTCTGGGTTATTGCCGTCAAGGCATTCGGAGCCGACAAGCTGTGGATTGCACTGCTGTATGTTCCCTTCTTCCTGTTCTTCTACACGATTAACTCGATTGCCATCAATAGCTTCAACCGCTTTACGTTCTTCGGTAAAGAGTGGTTGAACACAGCACTGCTGGCATTGACTAACTCGCTGGCCCTGATCATCTTGGTGATTGCTCAGTACTCGACGTTTGCTGTTACAGGCGAACTGATTCCTGGTTTCGGGGGAATCTTTAGTATCTGGCTCTTCCCCGTGATTTTCTTCCTGATCGTGGCGGCAGTCATCTCTCGCAAGATTTACCGGGCAACAAGCAATCCCTACATTGGTGGATTCATCAACGCCGTTATCGTGACAATCATTGCTGTTACAAACACGTTGACAGTCACGTATTAGGGAGCACTAAATATGGGTCGCGTCTAGTCGCGCCTTGTCAAGCGAGGGTCTCGGATATTTTCCGGGGCCCTCGCTTCTTTCGTGCCCATTTCGCGCCAGAATAGTCAGCATGTACTCAGCAGCGTTCATTTTTCAGCCCGGTACGTATGACGCCGAGTTTCATCGCCTCGACGCCCTTATCGAAGGGGTGGCTCGTTCGTTGGAAGGCTTTCTGGGCTCAGAGACGTGGATTTCTCCGGATGGCAAGATAAGGAACGCGACGTACTACTGGACGGACCTTGAGAACCTTAAAATCTTCTCTCAGCACCCTGACCACATTGAGGCCAAGCGCAAGTACGCGCAATGGTACGACGGCTATCACGTCATCATCAGCAAAGTGGAGCGGGTGTACGGAGACGGTGCCCTTGAGCACCCGACCTCACACTTTGGCGCTTGACGGCTAGTGCGCGCTCCACAGGGGTGGCGGGCTAGTTCGTTTCGTTGCTGTTGTAATCGTCGTCATCGGATTCGTCGTGCTCGTCATCCTCGGCCTGATTGAGCAGAGAGTTGCGCAGGGTTTGATCTGCCTCAAGGGTGAGAGCTTGCGTAGCGAGCAACAGCGCGTGCACGGACTCGGACTTTAGGAGATCAATTTGATCAAGTTGGCCGACGGGAAGGATGCCGGCAATCTGCCAGGTGGCAGCGACCGGGTCGTCGGAGAGCTGAATGCTGGAGTCCCAAGGCAAGTTACCAAATTCGCTGGCAAAAGCCAGTAGGCGCCGGACTTGGCCCTCTACTTCGGCCCGGAGCGGCTCGAGCTCGTCGTCCCACTCCAAGTCAGGGAGGAACTCGACGTTGGCCTGAGGGTATGGAAACTCCGCCATCCACTCCGTGACACGAAACCGCTGTCCGCCGGCTGCCACGAGCCCGAGGAAGTCCTCTGAGGAACCAATTTGGGCAACGCGTGCGGTCGTTCCTAGTGAGAAGCGTTTCTCGCCTCCACCCACCTCTTGGCCGCGCTCGATGAGGACAACACCAAACTCTGGATCTTCGGCCTCCATCATGTCGCCCAGAAGCTTGAGATATCGCTCTTCAAAAATGCGCAGAGTGAGCGGCATGTGCGGGAGGAGAACGGACCCCAAGGGGAACATTGGCATCATGACCACGAGGGCAACAAACTACTCGTCCTCTGAAACCCAGAGCTCGTCGTCGGCGCGGAACGTCTGCCAAGCAACGTAACCAATACCGATGACGGCAGCAGCAAGCAGGCCAAGGCCGACGTACTTGCCGACCCCTGCTGAGGCGACTGCGGGAGCCACCACGGCTTTGCCCTTCCTGGTGGCCAATGCACTTACGCGAGAAGCAATCTGTCCTAGGCGCTGGTCGCGAGCGGCATCGATGACCGAAAGTGTTGAGCCAATGACCGCGGCAACGGACGGAAGTACATCGTCAACGAGCTTGTCGCGCGTATTCTTAGCGGCACCGCGTGCACCGCGGGCTACACGAGGAATGACCTCCTCGGATGTAACGCGACCCAATTCGCGGCTCGCTTCACGCACAACGGCACCAGCATGCGTCAAAACACGCTGCTGCTCGTGCAAAAGTTCCTCGGCGTGAGCTCTCAAAGTTTCAGCTTCGCTCATGTTTTTTCGTGACGAACCCATGCGACCCCTCCAAATGCGGCTTTTCCGATGCCTCTATCCTGCCACTGATCTAGCTGAAAGTGACCTGAGTAATTATTGGTTCTGTGAGCGAAACGATGTGAAAGACTTGAGTCATGCCTATTCACACCGCAGTTGCAACCATGAACACCACTCTCGGCCCCATCAAGGTGAACCTTTATGGTCACCAGGCCCCCAAGACGGTCACAAACTTCGTTGGCCTGGCCACGGGCGAGATCGAGTGGACCAACCCCAAGACCGGCAAGAAGAGCAACGATCCGCTGTACAACGGCGTTGTCTTTCACCGCATCATCCCCGAGTTCATGATTCAGGGCGGAGACCCCCTTGGCACGGGAACCGGCGGCCCGGGTTACCAGTTCGACGACGAGATCAACTCCGAGCTCAACTTTGTTGAGCCTTACATCTTGGCTATGGCCAACGCGGGAACGCAAGCCGGCAAGGGAACCAACGGTTCGCAGTTCTTCATCACCATTGCCCCCACAACCTGGTTGCAGGGCAAGCACACCATCTTTGGTGCCGTGATAGATGCTGATAGCCGCGCAATTGTCGACCAGCTTGGAGTCGTTGCAACAGACGGCCGTGATCGTCCCTTGACCGATGTTGTCATCGAGTCGATCACCATCGAAGCCGTCTAGCTTCTCAGCAATTCTGCAAACGACGAATCCTCGACGCGGCTGCCTGTGAGCCTTCCTTCTTCGGCCCCTCGGGCGGAACGCATCCCTCAGGGGTGCTACCGCCACAGTGACCGCCCGACATACATTGTGTGTCAGCGGTGTTCGAGGTCGATTTGCCCGGAGTGCCAAACCCAGGCGGCCGTCGGGGTCATTTGCCCAGAGTGTCGTGGCGTCCAGCGCGCTGCGGCACCCAAGCGGTCGGTGCGCTCGTTTTTTCGCGTAGCTGGAACCGGAAGACCGGTCGTGACACTTTCTATCATTGCCGTGACAGCTTTTGTATTTCTTCTTCAGCTGATGCCGGCATTGGGTGTCACCTCCGCTCTGCAGTACGCTCCGATATATTCTTTTGGCGAGTATGCCAATGCCGGGCAGGCGCCGTATGAGCCCTGGCGCATGCTCACCTCGATATTCACCCACTCCCCGGGGTTTATCTTTCACATTCTGCTGAACATGTACACCCTTTGGATCTTTGGTCAGATTCTTGAGTCAATGTTGGGCCGAGCGCGTTATCTCACTCTGTATCTCACGACAGGTCTTGCTGGATCAGTGGGAGTGATGTTTTTGTCCGCTCCCACGACAGCCGTCGTGGGAGCGTCCGGTGCCATCTTTGGGCTTCTCGGGGCATTCCTTATCATTCAAAGAAAGCTTGGCGGCAACACGACATCGTTGTTGATTCTCGTGGGAATCAACCTCGTGATGGGATTCCTACCAGGGTTGAACGTGGCGTGGCAAGCGCACCTCGGGGGCCTGATTGCAGGGGTGCTCTTGGGTCTCGTCTTTGTTCAGACCCGCCGCATTGCTCAACGTCGAATTCAGCTGGCGTGGACGCTCACGATTATTCTTCTCGTGGCTGGCCTGGCCCTCTCGCACGCACCAATGTTCGTTTAGACCAGCAGGAAGTTATCCACAGGTTATGCACATGGGGAGAATTACATCCGTGTAATTCCTACCCCGGGAAACGAAAAGAAGCTGACTAACGCCAGCGCGTGGTCATCAGGAAGCCGATGAAGGCAATTCCGAAACCAACCAGAATATTCCACGCCCCAAACGACGGGACCGGGAGTGCGCCTTGGCTGATGTAGAAGACAATGATCCAAACCAGCCCGAGGAGCATGAAGCCGAACATTACCGGCTTGAACCACACGGGATTGGGAACGTCGCTCGGGCTTCCCTCGGGTGAACGGGGAGTCTTTGAGCGTGTCTTTGCTGCAGCCATAATGACTGAGAGTCTAGCGGATGCCTCGTTGTGTGTGCTCAGCGAAGTCTCAAGATGGATTCATCGACAACATCTAAACTTAGTGCGTGAGTAAACACCGCGTTGGCCCCACCAAGGTTTCCCGAGCCCTGGGGGTTGTCGGGGAATCCTTGATTACTGTGGGTGCCGTTGTTTTACTGTTTTTGGTCTGGCAGTTGTACATCAATGACGCGGTCCTTGCTAACCAACAAGTGGGGCTCACCACTCAGCAGTCTCGTGACTGGGCGGCTATTGTTCCATCCCCCTCGGCGTCGGTCACCCCAGAGGAGACTGACTTTGGTCCTCCGCCCGTTGTCCCGCCTGTCGGCGCTGGAAAACAATTCGGGATTCTCTACATACCCCGGTTGGGGCCGGACTCGCAGCGTGCTGTTCGCAACAGTGTGGACCCGATTTCGGTTCTCAATCACGGCTATTACGGGCACTACCCAGATACCCAATTGCCTGGCGAGCCCGGGAACTTTGCCTTGGCAATTCATCGCACAGGGTGGGGCAGTAGCTTTGCCGATGCACCGAAGCTTCAAGCCGGCGACAAAATTTATCTCGAGACGGCCGAGGGTTTTTACACGTACACGTTCCGAAACTATGAATTTGTGCTCCCCACCGCTGTTCAGGTGGTGTTGCCTGTTCCAGGGAGTGACGCACCGCCCGGTGACCAAATGCTTATCACGATCACAACATGCAATCCACTTCTCGGTGACGCAGAACGCATGATTACCTACGGCGTCTTTACATCATGGACTCCTCGCTCGGCGGGAGCACCATCGGCTATCGCCGCAATTGTCGCCAAGGAGGATAACTGATGTATGTTGCACTGTGGAAGCTCATTCCAGGGCCATTGTGGGCACGAATCCTCGTGTCGGCCGTTGGCATTGCCATGGTGATTGCCGCGCTCATGATGTTCGTCTTCCCTTGGGTTGACGCTGTGATGACGCCCAGAGATGTGACGGTGCAATAATGACGAAAATCCTGGTCATAGATAACTACGACAGCTTTGTTTACACGCTCAACGGGTACCTGCAGGAACTGGGTGCCGAAACAGAGGTTGTGCGCAATGATCAAATTTCTTTGGACATTCTCGACGAAACACTCGCGCGCTTTGATGGAGTTCTCGTATCACCTGGCCCGGGCAAGCCATCCGATGCGGGTGTGTCCATTGCCTCCGTGCTCTCGGCGGCCAGGCAGGGAATTCCGCTTCTGGGAGTCTGCCTAGGACACCAGGCTATCGCTGAAGCATTTGGTGCCACTGTGACGAACGCTGAGGAACTCATGCACGGAAAAACCTCGAGCATTTCTCATGATGACGGGGCTTTTTACAAGAATGTTCCTCAACCCTTCACGGCAACCCGATATCACTCCCTTGCTGTCGTTGCCGGGACCGTTCCCGAGGAACTTGTCGTGACAAGCACCACGACCGGTGGCGTCATTATGGGCCTGCGGCACGAGAGTGCACCGATAGTGGGCGTGCAGTTCCACCCGGAGTCGGTTCTTACTGAGGGTGGTTATGTGATGCTCGGAAACTGGCTCGTGACGACGGGCCTCACGGGCGCTGCCGATCTAGCTAAGACAAAGAATCCGTTAATTTCGCGCAGCGTCTAGTGGGCGTTTCTCTTGGAGACGCCTCCTGGCGGAACTGCCTACCCACTGCAATAGGTCAAGGTGATGGGACTTCCTTGGGGAACCTGACCGGCGGGAAGAGACTGTCGATTTACGACGAGCGCTGCGGCCTTTGGGCAGCTCGGGTCCGCCGCCACGGTGGGCGATAACAGAAGAGTGGTACCGCGAAGAATGTCGGTTGCGGCAGTCAACGTCATCCCAGCCACACTCGGTAATTCAATCTGGCCATTGGAGACAAGAAGCGTGACCAAACTGCTTTCGTCCACCTCCGTGCCCGCTTGTGGCGTTGTTCCAATGACGAGATTCGCGGCCACCGTGGGGGAATTTTGGGGATTGAGTGAACCCTGCCGCAGTTTGGCCGCGATGATGGCGGCAGTTGCGTCCTCTGTCGTCTTACCGATGGTGGCGGGTACTTGTACCTTCTCCAGTCCAGCAGAAACATAGACGGTAACAGTGATGCCGGAGTCAACTATCGCGCCACGGTTTGGCTCGCTACGCACGACGAGATCCTTGTCCACCGTGGGGCTCGTTTCGCTTCCCTCGACGGCAACCAAATCGACCTTGTCGAGGGCGGCGGTGGCTTCGAGGAAGTTCATGTTGCGAAGGTCAGGAACGGTTCGGCTGGAGCTGGGGAAGAAATCGGCGGGAGCGATGTTCACAACCCACACGCTCATGCCAACGATGGCAACAATCGCGAGGAAGGTCGACAGCGCTGCGACAATAATGCGGCTCCTCTGGGGGCGCCGTCTCTTGGCCACTTCAAATTTGGGGGCAGTGTTGAAACCTGCCCCAAAGAGAGTGTTGAAATCACTGGGAAGTATGGGTGCAGCGGCGGCGGGGCGGCCACTATTGGCTACCGAGCCGAGAAGCTGATCCACTTCGTCAGGAGTGACCTCGGGGGAGGGGATGTGGCCCGCAACGGCCATTGCTAACTCGCGGGAAAACGCGGGCCCTGAGGGGTAGCGATCGTTCTTGTCCTTGGCGAGAGCCTTGAGAACAACGTGATCAAGTGCGGGGGAGACTCGAGAGTTGAGGGTGCTGGGCGCTTCGGGCAGTTCGTGAATGTGGCGGTGCGCCACGATGAGAGCGGTCTCGCCCGAAAAGGGGGCTGATCCAGTGAGCATCTCGAAGAGAACAACACCGATGGCATAGATATCGGTGCGTGCATCTACGTGTTCGCCGCGCGCTTGCTCGGGTGAAAAGTACGCTGCCGTTCCTAAAATTGTGGTGGTTTGTGTAAGGTCAGAAAACGACTCCGTGATAGCACGAGCGATTCCAAAGTCGAGTACCTTCGTCTGACCGCTGCGAGTCAGCATGATATTGCTGGGCTTCACATCGCGGTGAACGACACCCATTTCGTGCGCGTAGCCAATAGCGGCCAGAACTTCGGCGGTTACGCGGGTGGCTTCAGCCACCTTCAAGGGACCGCGGTCGATAACCTCCGTGAGCTCGAGTCCCTCTACATATTCCATAACGATGAATGGTCGCTTGAGAGTGCTGCCATCGTTGAGGATTTCAAGGTCGTCGCCGGCATCAAATACACGAACAATGTTGGGGTGCGACATCTTCGAGGCAGATCGTGCCTCTTGCTTGAAGCGCGTGCAGAGCTTGGCGTCGGTGGCGAACTCGGAGCGCAAGAGCTTGACGGCTACCCGGCGCCCGAGAGTAACGTCTGTGGCAACAAAGACCTCGCCCATTCCGCCACTGCCGATTGATTTTCCAAGTTCATAGCGGTTGCCCACCATGCGCGTGCCATCTGTCATGTCTTCTCACCCGAGATCACTGCTGCTCGTTCCACAATAAATTCTGTTCTAGACGGGTGTGGCTTAGATTCCCAACAGGTTCACGGTGAGGGTAGCGGCCGGTGAAATGCCTGATTGCAGAGGACCGCAACCAACTTGGTACGTCACGGGGTGATCCTTTTCGACGTCGGCTGGCCCCGGCACCGTGTAATTAAAGGAGGTAACACTTCCGGCAACGGTGCCGACAGAGGCGCCGTCTACGAAGATGGAGTAACCAGAGACAACCGAGCCAGAGGGACACTGTGAATAGGCCGGCCACGAGATGACAACCGTGTCCCC
>JBLHYZ010000012.1:0-12667 GCA_047631115.1 Alpinimonas sp.
TTGCCATTGCCGGCGAGGTTGTAGTCATATGAACTAACGGCGTCGACCCCATACATGTCGACAGCCTGGGCTTCGCTGAGACCAACCGATGCCACTTCTGGTTCGCAGTATGTCACCTTAGGAATATTGATGTCATCAATGACCACGGGGTTGAGCCCGGCAATTTCCTCGGCCACAAAGATGCCATGTTGGAATCCGCGATGCGCAAGCTGGAGGCCGGGAACGATATCGCCCACGGCAAATACGCCTGGAATGTTAGTGGCCAGACGGTCGTTCGTGAGAACGTAGCCGCGATCCATGGTGACACCGACTTCTTCGAAGCCCATGCCAGCTGTTGCAGCGCCACGGCCGACGGCGACAAGGAGGAGGTCAGCCTCCACGGTTTCGCCACTTTCGAGGGAGATGACAACACCAGCGTCAGACTGCGTCACACCCGAGAAGCGAACGCCCAGTTTGAAATCAATTCCACGCTTGCGGTAGGCACGCTCGAGAGCCTTCGAGATGACCTCTTCCTCGTTGGGAACGAGGTGGGGGAGGCCTTCAATGATGACGACCTCGGCGCCGAAGCTTTTCCAGACGCTGGCGAATTCCACGCCGATCACACCGCCACCCAGGACGGCAACTTTGTTGGGCACGTAATCCAACATCAGAGCTTGCTCACTGGTGATAACACGACCCTCAATCTCGAGGCCGGGGAGTGAACGTGCGTACGATCCGGTGGCGAGAATGACGTTTTTTCCTGTGACCGTGTCTTCGCCGACCTGAACGGTCGTGGGGGAGATCAAACGACCTTCACCCTCGATGGTGGTGATTCCGCGCGCTTTGACGAGGCCCACGAGTCCTTTATATTTTTTGCTCACGATGTTGTCGCGATAGGCGTTTACGGCGTTCATGTCAATGCCACTGAATGTTGTGGTGACACCATAGTGAGCCGCCTCCCGCGAGACGTCAGCGACTTCGGCCGAGTGCAGTAGTGCCTTCGTGGGAATACAGCCGCGGTGCAAGCACGTGCCGCCGACTTTGTCTTTCTCAATGAGGCCAACAGTCAAGCCCAATTCGCTTGCGCGAATGGCCGCCGCGTAGCCGCCACTTCCTCCTCCTAGAACAACAAGGTCAAAAGTGTGCTCAGCCAAGATATAACTCCTCAGAGTCGACGTTGTGCGCCGAAATAGTCTGCATTCGTCTGACCACGGCAAACACCATAGGCCAGCCTTAAGACTACTACCCTGCTGCCAGTCGCTCAGCGAAGGTAATAAGCGTGCGAACCGAGATTCCGGTGGGCCCGCCTCCTGTAAAGCCATAAGGAGATCCCGCGTTGTTGGCCGTGCCAGCTATATCCAGGTGGATCCATGGAATTGATGGCGAATCGTGGGAATCGTTCGTTTTACCAACGAAGTCCTGCAAGAAACAAGCAGCAATAAGCATGCCCCCGGCCGTGTTCCCTGGCTTGATATTAGCGATATCAGCGATATCCGAGTTCAATAGCGCTCGTAGTTCAGAGGGAAGGGGCATGTGCCAAAAATTCTCAGCATTTTTCTGCCCATCTTCAACAAGCAAGGAAATCATGTCGGCGCTTCCCATTGCCCCTGCATAGCGTGTGCCCAGAGCAACAGTGGCGGCTCCGGTCAGTGTCGCTACGTCAATGATCAGGTCGGGGTGCTCTTCGCTGGCGGCGACGAGTCCATCTGCGAGAACGAGACGTCCCTCGGCGTCTGTATTCAACACCTCAACGGTTTTTCCCCCTCGAATGACGAGGACATCGTTGGGGCGGGTGGCCGTGCTGGAAGGCATATTTTCGGCAAGGCACAACCACGCGGTCACTTTAAGGTTCATGTTGGACGCGGCAATGGCACGGATTACGGCCAATGTCGTAGCCGCACCCGTCATGTCGTACTTCATGCCAATCATCGACGTTGGTGGCTTCAATGAAAGTCCGCCCGTATCGAAAGTTATGCCCTTTCCCACGAGAGCGACATGCCTGGTCGCTCCGGACGGGTTGTAGACGAGCTTCATGAGTCGCGGGGGTCGAGATGAACCCATTCCGACACCGAGGATGCCTCCGAAGCCATCCTTCTTCAATTTCTTCTCATCCCAGATTTCGTGGGTCACGCTGAGTCCTTCAAGCGATTCCAGCGCCTGCTGAGTGAAAGTTTCTGGGTAGAGGTCGTTGGGGGGAGTGTTGACGAGATCTTTGACGAGCGCCACGGCCTCAGCACGAATACGCGCCTGATCAATAAGGGCTTCTGCAACGAGGGTCTGCGCCCAAAGTTCTATTGACTTCACGGGCTCCTTTTTGGGCTGGATACTCTTATAAGCCGTAAATGAATACGCCCCCATCGCGGAACCCTCGAGGACCGCCAGAATCTCATCGTCATTGTCGAAAGGAAATGCGAAGGTAACTTTCTCTGTTCCCGCTAAGCGGCGAATCGCCGCGCCGGCAGCTGCTCGAAGAGCATTCACATCAACGGGTTCAGCACCAAGTCCGACAACGACAATCGCCTTCTTCGGGTCGCTGGGGTCCACGATGCGGGAAACAGAATCTGGAGCTCCACTGACGTCGTAGGCGAGCAACAGCTCTGTCAATGCCGCATATTCCTGGCGAGCATAGAGTCCGACTCCTTGCGCCGGTCGCGTGGTGGCGCCCACAACCACAACGGATTCTTGAGTGTTGGGCAATTCGGAAACAGTCATTATCGGCATAGTCACCCCACCAGAATACGAGTCTCTGAGTTAGGTTTTGTCTCGACAGTGAGGTCAGGCACGTTTCAGGTTGCCGCCGTAGAATGTGTTAATGCCGGAATTAGAGGGATTCATTACTTTTGAGATGGCCCCGATCGACGTGCCGAGAGGCCTCAAGTTGGTGGCGGGTCTCACGGGGTTCGCTGACTCGGGTTCAGCTGTTACACAATTCACGGAATACATTCTCGACACGATGGATTCAGAGGTTGTCGCGGTTTTCGACAACGACTCTCTTCTTGATTACCGTGCAAGACGACCAACGATTTATTTTGATCAAGACCACTTGACGGGTTTTGAGCCACCAGTTCTGAAGCTTTATCTCGTTCGTGACGAGCTTTTGCGCCCATTCTTGTTTCTGACAGGGTATGAGCCCGATTTCCGCTGGGAAAGCTTTAGCAAGACCGTCATTGAACTGGTGAACACCTTCGGGATTATTTCCACCACCTGGGTGCACGCGATCCCAATGCCCGTTCCTCACACCCGCCCGCTCGGTGTGACCGTCAGTGGCAATAGGGCAGAACTAATTGACTCTATGTCTGTGTGGCGCCCGCACACCCAGGTTCCAGCCAATGCAATGCACCTTGTGGAGTACCGCCTTCAAGAGGCTCATCATGATGTTGCTGGCTTCGTCTTGCTGATTCCTCACTACCTTGCCGACACCGAGTTCCCTGTTGCTGCTTTGTCAGCCCTTGAAAGTATCGCTGCTGCCACAGGAATTCTTTTTCCCACAGATCGTCTTCGCGGTGAGGGACGAGAT
Source organism: Alpinimonas sp. (assembly GCA_047631115.1). Taxonomy (GTDB): domain Bacteria; phylum Actinomycetota; class Actinomycetes; order Actinomycetales; family Microbacteriaceae; genus Alpinimonas. Next base: position 3,497 of record JBLHYZ010000012.1, read on the forward strand.
TTCTTGGCCAAGATCGATGAGCAGGTCGATAACAATGGCGAACTCAGCAAGCTCGTGCACACCCTTGAAGAACGTTACGACTCGTACATGAAAGAAAACGGACTCCGCTCGCCGCTGACCGATAGCGAGGGCGAGCTTCCCTCTGCAGATGAAATTGCTGCGGAACTCCAAGAATTTTTAGCGCATCGTCGCCGTTCTGAAGAGTGAACTGACAGCAGTTGTTCGAGCCACAACCGAAGCCTTCGTGTCAAGGTGCTTTCTCAAACCGTGCGATAATTATAAAGGACCCGGTTATCCCCTCTTGTAGGGCTTGACATGGGTCCTTGTAATGCGCTGAACGTTTTTTTAGGCGCGAGACGAAGGATTCTGGAGACTCAGGCATATGGCAACTTCCACAGCTAAAGAACCAGCGGTTACACCGGTAGTCAAGGCGCCAACGAAGGCCGCCCTTGCAAAAGCTGCAGCGGCTGAAGCTTCAAAGGCAGCAGCGGCACCAGTAACCCCTACGGTGAAGGCACCAACAAAGGCAGCACTCGCAAAGGCAGAGAAGGCAGCCAGTGCTGCAGCCTCTGGCGTTGAGGCGCCGACCCCGTCACGACCCCAGACCAAGGCTGCCCTTATGAAGGCGGCTGCTGCTGCGACGAAGGCTGCTGCTGCAGCCGCTTCTGCTGCTGCAGCAGCTGAGGCTGGCGAGGTCCCCCCCGTTCCCGTCAAGCGCGGCCGTGGTCGCGCCAAGGCGATTGAGTCCGATGCTGATAACGACGCAGCCGAAGGTGAAGACGACGCAGACGACGACGACAAGCCGTTACGCACAACCGCTTCCGAGCAGGCACTTCGAGCCGGTGCGCTCGTGCTCTCTGCCGCTGATGATGACGACGACATTCCCGTCTACTCCTCGCTTATCACGGGAGCAACGGCCGATCCCGTCAAGGATTACCTCAAGCAAATTGGTAAGGTACCACTGCTCAATGCGGCTGAAGAAGTTGAGTTGGCGATGCGGATTGAGGCAGGTCTTTTTGCTGAGGATCGCCTCGGTACTGCGGCCAAGATTGATAAGCAAGTCAAACGCGAGCTGCAGTGGGTCGCCAGAGATGGTCAGCGCGCAAAGAGCCACCTTCTCGGAGCAAACCTCCGCCTCGTTGTGAGCTTGGCCAAGCGCTACACGGGTCGAGGCATGCAGTTCCTTGACCTGATCCAAGAGGGAAACCTCGGGTTGATTCGTGCGGTCGAGAAGTTTGACTACACCAAGGGTTTTAAGTTTTCAACGTATGCCACCTGGTGGATTCGTCAGGCAATTACCCGTGCAATGGCAGACCAGGCGCGCACCATTCGCATTCCCGTGCACATGGTTGAAGTGATCAACAAATTGGCGCGTGTTCAACGCCAGATGCTTCAGGACCTGGGCCGCGAGCCGACTCCTGAGGAGCTTTCGCGCGAACTTGATATGACCCCTGAGAAGGTTATCGAGGTTCAGAAGTATGGCCGCGAGCCTATCTCGCTGCACACGCCTTTGGGCGAAGACGGCGACAGCGAATTTGGAGACCTTATTGAGGACACCGAGGCCGTAGTCCCCGCTGATGCGGTTGGTTTTACGATGTTGCAGAAGCAGCTCGAGTCGCTTCTCGATTCACTCTCGGAGCGCGAAGCCGGCGTTATTCGCATGCGCTTTGGACTGGGCGATGGAATCCCCAAGACTCTCGATCAGATTGGCGACACGTTTGGTGTCACCCGTGAACGGATTCGCCAAATCGAGTCGAAGACGATGGCTAAGCTTCGCCACCCTTCGCGTTCGCAGTCTTTGCGCGACTACCTCGAGTAACCAAACACTGAGTTAACGAATGAAGCCCCAGAGAAAATAAATTCTCTGGGGCCTCATTTCTATCAAAACCTAGTTCGTGGCGTGCAATCGAGCTGTTTCGTCGTGCCAGATGGCACCCATTCCGGTGAGCTTTTCGCGGTGCTTGGCAGAGTGGTGGGCGCAAAACAGCAACGAACTGCCTGACGGCATCGTTGCACGAACATACGCCTGAGCGCCGCAGCTGTCACATCGATCTGCGGAGGTCAGTTCATAGTGATCGTCGGTTTGTGGGACTTCACTTGTGGCGGTTGTAGACATACCGTTTACCTCTCCTCGTAGCTTTTGCTGCTGTAAGTATGTAACCACGAACAGCTGGGAGAACATCCGACATTGACGGGCATTTCGCTCACCGCGTATTGAGTTGAGCCAGCGAGGCTTACGCCCATCCATACCCGCTCAAACTAATCTGACAACGATGCTAAACAGCAGCCAAGGAGTCGTGTGAGTTCATCAGAATATTCCGCCCGCCATCTCTCTGTCCTCGAGGGATTGGAAGCGGTTCGTAAGCGTCCAGGTATGTACATCGGTTCGACCGATTCCCGCGGTCTCATGCACTGCCTGTGGGAAATTATTGACAATTCTGTGGATGAGGCACTTTCCGGTCACGGAAATACCATCAACGTTATTCTTCACGATGATGCGAGCGTAGAGGTTCACGATAAGGCGCGAGGAGTGCCTGTCGATATTGAACCAAAGACTGGCCTCAGCGGTGTCGAAGTAGTCTTCACCAAACTTCATGCCGGAGGAAAGTTTGGTTCTGGGAGCTACGCGGCTTCTGGAGGCTTGCACGGAGTGGGAGCCTCGGTCGTCAATGCCTTGTCAGAGCGACTCGATGTTGAGGTTGACCGCGACAGCAAGATTTGGGCGATGTCTTTTCGACGTGGCGAGCCGGGAATCTTTGACGACAGTAAAGGTCTTTCTCCTTCGTCCCCCTTCACCCCCTTCTCGAGTGAAAGCGTGTTGCGGGTCATCGGCAAGGTCGGCAAAGAAGTTACGGGCACGCGAGTGCGTTATTGGGCAGACAAGCAAATCTTTACTCCCGGGGCAGCTTTCCAGGTAGAGGAACTTGCCGACAGGGCTCGGCAGACGGCGTTTCTTGTGCCGGGCCTCACCATGCACATCTCGGACCAGCGATCCAGCGACCCCGTAGAGACGTCCTACAACTACACGGGCGGCATCAGTGAGTTCGTGGAGTACTTGGCACCCGACTCCGCCATAACGGAGACGTGGCGTCTCACGGGAGACGGTGAGTTCACAGAGACGGTTCCCGTTCTGGGCCCGGACGGCAGCATGACGCTTCAAACTATTGAACGTTCCTGCCACGTTGACATAGCCCTGCGCTGGGGAACCGGCTATGAGACGACGTCGCAAAGTTTTGTCAACATCATTGCCACGCCCAAAGGTGGCACGCACCAGGCTGGGTTCGAGCAAGCTCTTCTCAAAGTCATTCGTTCGCAAGTGGAAGCTAATTCTCGAAAACTCAAAGCAGGCAATGACAAAGTTGAAAAGGACGATGTCACGGCGGGTATGAGTGCCGTTATTACGGTGCGTTTGCCGGAACCCCAATTTGAGGGGCAAACAAAAGAGGTATTGGGCACTCCAGCTGTCAAGGCAATTGTGGCCAACGTTGTGAACAAAGCGTTGACGCAACGACTCACCTCCGCGAAGCGTGATGACAAGGCGCAGTCGGCGTTACTTCTCGAGAAGATCGTCTCGGAGATGAAGAGTCGTATATCTGCGCGCACACACAAAGAAACTCAACGCCGCAAAAATGCTCTGGAAACATCGAGTCTTCCCGCCAAACTCGTGGACTGTAGAAGCACCGACGTAGCAAACTCTGAGCTTTTTATCGTCGAGGGAGACTCCGCACTCGGAACCGCGAAACTGGCCAGGAATAGCGAGTTTCAAGCTCTACTGCCAATTCGGGGCAAGATTCTTAACGTTCAAAAAGCATCCATTTCGGACATGCTCAATAACACGGAGTGCGCGTCGATCATTCAGGTCTTGGGTGCGGGTTCCGGGCGAAGCTTTGATCTTGATATTGCGCGCTACGGCAAGATTATTTTGATGAGCGACGCGGATGTCGACGGCGCCCACATTCGCACACTTCTCCTCACCCTTTTCTTTAGGTACATGCGTCCGCTTATTGAAGCTGGTCGTGTATTTGCGGCCGTCCCGCCTCTTCATAGGGTTGTCGCTGTCAATCCTGGAACCAAACCCAACGAGACTATTTACACCTACACCGAGAAGGAATTAGACGTAGTATTGCGCGATCTTGCCAAATCGGGCCGCCGCTATCAAGAGCCAATTCAGCGCTACAAGGGACTCGGCGAGATGGACGCAGACCAGCTGGCGCTAACAACGATGGATCGGCAGTATCGGTCGCTGCGCCGAGTCCGTGTTGAAGACGCGGCTGTAGCCGACAGCGTTTTTGAGCTGCTGATGGGCAATGACGTCGGCCCGCGACGAGATTTTATTATCGCGGGCTCCAGCACCTTGTCACGCGAGCGAATCGATACCTAGCGTAGACGTGATCCGAGGAAGGTCACGTCGTCGATAAGTTTCTCACCCGAGGCATCACGCTTCGCCCGATCTGTTGGTAACTCGCGGGGCGTACCGTCGAGTCCGTTAGCCACGGGCGAGCCGTCGGAGACCCAGGCGAGGGCGAGGGAGTCTTCGCCCTTGAGTAATGACTGCGCTCGAACTCCACCGGTGCCTCGGCCTTTGGCCGGGAACTCGGAAAAGAGGGAAACTTTGGCACGGCCAGTATCAGTGCCAAGAAGTGTGCTGGCGCTTGTCGAGACTGTGACGACAGGCGAGCCCTCCTCGCTGACCACGCCGAAGAAGATGACGCGTTGTTGGGCAGCAAGTCGCATACCCGACATGCCACCGGCGGTGGCCCCCTGGGGACGAACATTGTCGGCGGTGAAATGCAAGAGCTGGGCATCGGATGTGACAAAAACGAGGTGAGATGAATCTGGAGCAATACCCGTGCCGACGACAGCGTCACCCTCTTTTAGTGTGATGAGGGGTAGACCTGATCTCGAAGGGAAAGCGTCGCTCGATACGCGCTTGATGGTGCCTTCTCTGGTTCCGATGGCGATGGTATGCGCAAGAACCAGATCAACCAGACCGATCACCTTTTCGCCGCGTTCAAGATCGACGTAGTCGTCAGCCTTCACCCCTGCTGCCATGGAGACGGACGTTGCTGGAACCCCGGGAAGTCCCACGGGAGAAACTATGAGCAGACGGCCGCGACTGGTCAGGATGCCAAAATTACCTCGGCGAGTGCAGGATACCAAGGCGGCGATGGCATCGTGAGAGGTGCGATGAGTTCCCTGGGAAAGATCCAGTGTCTCTGATGAGTGATCGGCACGAACGAGTCTCCCCGAGCTGCTGAGGAGCACGTGGGCGGGCGTATCGGCGATCTCCAGAGGCGCGCTTGCCGAGGCCCTGAGCTGAGCGGGGGTAGCGACAGTGGAGGTACTCAGGACTGTTCTGCGGGGTGTTCCCAGTTCGCGAGATATCTGGTCGAGTTCTGCACTGACAACATCTACGAGGTTCTTGTCGCTCGAGAGGATGAATTCCAGCGCGGCAATTTCTTTTCTGAGGGCCTCGGCTTCTGCCTCGAGCTCGACACGCGAGAACTTGGTGAGCCGACGAAGCCGGAGTTCCAATATGTAGTCAGCTTGCAGCTGGCTCAACTCGAAGACGTCCATCAGGCGGGTGCGTGCCTGCTCAGTATCATCGCTTTGCCTAATCAACTGGATGACTTCGTCAATGTCGACGATGGCAATGATGAGACCACCCACGAGGTGCAATCGTTCTTGGCGCTTGCGAAGTCGATATTGGGAACGGCGACTCACGACCGACTTGCGGTGGTCAACATAGACCGCAAGCATCTCGCGAAGGCCAAGCGTTTGCGGACCACCATTGACCAGTGCAACGGCGTTGATGCTAAAAGAATCCTCCAAGGGGGTGTACCGGTAAAGCAGCTCGAGGACGGCCTCGGGGCTGAAGCCCGTCTTGATTTCGATAACGAGCTTGAGCCCGTGATGACGGTCTGTCAGGTCAACGACGTTCGATATTCCACTCAGTTTCTTGCTCTGAACGCCATCTTTGATCTTGTCAATAACCTTCTCAGGGCCGACAAGATAGGGAAGCTCCGTAACGATGATGCCCATTTTTCGCGGGGAGATACTTTCAACAGTCACTCGAGCGCGGGTACGAAAACTTCCGCGTCCCGTTTCATAGGCCTCACGAATGCCGTCGAGCCCCATGATGACACCCCCTGAGGGAAGGTCTGGCCCAGGAACGAAGGACATCAATTCGTCAAGGGTTGCCTCTGGGTTTCGAAGTAAAAATATGGCAGCTTCAATCACCTCGATGAGATTGTGCGGCGCCATGTTGGTGGCCATACCCACGGCAATTCCGCTCGCGCCATTGACGAGCAAGTTCGGATAGGCCGAGGGCAAAACATCTGGCTGTTGGAGTTGATTGTCATAGTTAGGGACAAAATCAACAACGTCTTCGTCGAGGTTCGCTGTCATGGCGAGGGCGGCACCAGCGAGACGAGCCTCTGTGTAGCGCGATGCGGCAGGTCCGTCATCTAACGAGCCAAAGTTTCCGTGGCCGTCTATCAGCGGGAGTCGGAGCGAAAAGTCCTGCGCCATCCGCACGAGAGCGTCATAAATGGAGGCATCCCCGTGAGGATGTAACTTGCCCATGACCTCTCCGACGACTCGCGCCGATTTGACGTGCCCTTTTTCTGGGCGAAGGCCCATCTCACTCATTTGATAAAGAATTCGGCGCTGCACAGGCTTCAAGCCGTCGCGGGCATCGGGAAGCGCCCGCGAATAGATAACGGAATAGGCGTACTCAAGGAACGAGTCACGCATCTCCGACGAGACATCGACGTCTTCGATGCGTTCAACAAATTCTGAGGGGGAGTTTTTGGTTGTCATGACTATTTCTTTCGTGACGTGCAGCGCATTGCGTCACTGCAGCCTCGGGCTCAATTATGCGAGACTTGCACTCGATGACATTCATGCTACCGAGCCCGCAAAAGGCAGGGCCGAGCCTTGCCGACGTGTTCCCAAGTTGCCTCGCCAGCATGGGTGTTCCTGAGTGCGAAAACACTCTCGATTTGCGCAAAGTGACGTCAACAATCGTTGTCGTCGTCGATGGTCTTGGGGCGCAGAACCTTTCGGCGGCCAAAGGACACGCTCGGTTTTTGGCGCCGTTATTGAACAAAGCCTCAACTCTGTCAACGGTTTTTCCTTCCACGACAGCTTCGGCACTTCCGAGCTTTACGACCGGAACGTTGCCAGGCCAGCATGGAATGGTGGGGTATCGAGTTCGCGAGCCAGAATCCGGCATATTGATGAATCAACTCACGGGACTTCGGGAGCTAGAAAGCAAAACATCTTGGCTCTTGGCAAGACCACTATATTCGCGAGCACGAGAATGCGGTATTCGCCCCGTGGTGGTGGCTAAAGGAAGATTTTCGGCAACCCCTCTGACGAGACTTATTCATGAGGGGGCAGATCTGGTTAGCGCGGCCACAATCGGTCAGCGTTGCGACGAGGCTCTGGAGGTGGTTCAGGCCAGCGCCTCCGTTGTGATTGTGTACATTTCTGAACTCGATGAGTTGGCGCATGCTCAGGGAGTCGAATCTCACTCCTGGGCGAGCAAACTTGAGGAGGTTGATTCAGAGCTCAATCGCCTGGCGAACAGTCTTGCCAAAGATGTTGCCCTGTTTGTCACGGCCGATCACGGCATCATTGACATCTCTGAGCGCTCTCATGTTCTTTACGGGGAGACGGCAGAGTCAATGGCAGGAATCGTAGCAGTGGGCGGGGAACCCCGGTGCCTGCAGCTATACGTTAAGGACGGTGCAGATGTTGACGTTCTTGCACTCTCGTGGCACGAGCGCTTTCAGGACTGCGCGTATGTCGCAACACGAGCGATGATGATCGCTAGTGGCTGGGTGGGGGAGGTCAGTTCAGTGACAGAAAAGAGAATGGGAGACATCTTCGTCTTAGCACGCAAAAACGTTGTCTTTTTTGACGCCCAGGACCCCACGAATAAAGCGCGAAACATGATCGGTCACCACGGCGGGATCTCTTCAGCAGAAATAAAAATCCCGTTTTTACGCGTGCAATAAATTTCTATTGTGCGTCGTCTTCAGAACGGGTACCGAAAACAATCTCGTCCCAAGACGGCATTGACGCCCGTTCGCGTCGCGCATGAGAACCCGTTCTCTGAGCCCCTTCGCGTGTTGCTGGGTCGGTAAAAAGCGGCTGAGGCAAAGTCTCTTCTGAGTCTGACTCTGAGTCTGAGGCCTCGGCAACTGTATTCCCTGCCAGCTCGTCGAGGAGCCAGGCCGGCTTAGCGTCACTTTCGCCTCGACGTCTGCGCAGCGCCTCGAGAAGGTCAGCCGTAGGCGACGTTCCGGTATCGCCGTTACTCTGCGGTCGAGATTCCGGTGTGTCGGATTCTGTAAGATCGGCCAGCCCTACGAAGATATTTGTCTCGTAGGTGAATTCCTCCGAGGCCGTCGCAAAATCCAAGTGACTCACGGTAGCTAGGCCATCACGCATTGATGCTGTTGTGGGGGCTACGTCATCATCGTTCTCACGGGCGGCTTCGATGCTCGCTGCATTAGTCCGTGTCTCACTCACCGCACGCAAACGGGGGATGATCCCGGATGACAAATCACCTTTTTGCGAGAGGGTAGCCGCGTCTGAATTAAGTGGAGCCAACGACCGTTTTCGTGGTTCAAAACCCCATCGTGCGTCGTGGTCGATGTCGGAGGCGACAAATTCTAGTTTGACCACCCACGAGCCGTCGGGCTCTTTCCAACTTGCCCAGCGCTCACCCGCGGCGCCAAGGTCTCGAAGTCGAGAATGAATCAGGGCACCGAACGCTCTCGAAGACTCGCCGGTCTCCAGATCGACGGTTGCGTGCGTCTCAATGGCCAACGCTGAATTGATAATGAACTCCCGCTCGGCTAAAACGGGGCCTTCGAATCGTGAAATAAAATCAAGTGACGCTCCGGTGAGAGCAGCCACTTCCTGCGCGGACATGCCCGAACGGATACGAGCTTGAACGTCCTTGGGCGACACTCGAACAGCGTCGGCCGATGATCGGATACCACGAAGCTGAGCAAGCGATGCAGTATCGACAACGACTCGAAACTCTTCACCGTCGGGGTGCGAAACAATCAACGTTGAATTGTCAACGATATTGATTTTTAGTTCGCGCATAGCGGCACTCCTCGAAAGATCTAGCGTTCGCTGAATTTTTCCATG
>JBLHYZ010000013.1:0-12291 GCA_047631115.1 Alpinimonas sp.
CGCTGCGCAATTCCTCTTCGCGCAGTCGGTAACCCTCGATAATGGCCTTCTTGAAGTCACGGGACTTCGAGTCCATATCACTGAGAAAAGCTTGGCCTTGCTCAGACTTGCTCACTCGATGTGCGATGACAAAACCGACGGCGACGCCGACAATGAGCCAAAATATGTTCTTCATGGATACTCCCGAAAAGACGATAAGGACAACGTATTCAAATACCGAGTCTAGACGGATGCTCCGTCATGCTCAGGTAAAAAAAGTGGGACGGTAGCTTATTCGCCACCGTCCCACCAAATATGAAGATTTTCTATCGTGCTGCGTAGTACTCAACAACGAGCTGGACTTCACAGGTCACAGGTACTTCGGCGCGCTTGGGGCGGCGAAGAAGTGTGGCCTGAAGCTTGTCGATTTCTACCTCGAGGTACGAAGGAAGAGTGGGGAGGACGGCAACGTGCGCACCGGCGGCGGCGACCTGGAATGGTTCCATGCCCTCGCTGCGTGGCTTAACATGCATGAGCTGTCCTGGCTTCACCCGGAAGGAAGGACGGTCAACGAGCTGGCCGTCAACAAGAATGTGACGGTGAACGATGAGCTGACGAGCCTGAGCCGTTGTGCGAGCAATACCGGCACGGACGATGAGGGCATCGAGACGCATTTCGAGAAGCTCAACCAGGTTTTCACCGGTCAGACCCTGTGTGCGACGAGCTTCCTGGAAGACAATCTTCAACTGAGCTTCGCGGATGCCGTACTGGGCGCGTAGACGCTGCTTCTCGCGAAGACGAACGGCATAGTCGGAGTCTGTCTTGCGCTTGGTGCGGCCGTGCTCTCCCGGAGCGTAGGGACGCTTCTCGAGGTACTTGGCTGCCTTGGGGGTCAGTGCGATGCCGAGGGCACGCGAAAGACGAGTTTTGCTACGGGTACGTGACTTGGTAGACACGATGTCCTTTCGATTGAACAACAAAATGGGCGCGTGCGTACACGCAAAGATTAGAGGTGTTTTGCCGAGGCTCCCGGCTACAGGGAGTGCCTAACTTCTTCCGTTGTGACGCGCAGCCGCACGCACGGGAATAGACGTATAAAACACTATCACGAACGCTTACCTTTGGTGATTCGACGCAGCTTCTCAAGTCGTGTTGAAATCTCCCGCTCGGCTCCGTGGTCTGTGGGAATGTAATAGGCGGCTGTGGCCAATGTGTCGGGGAGGTATTGCTGCTCCACAACGCCCAAAGGCGCATCATGGGGATACTTGTAGCCCTTGCCGTGGCCAAGTTTTTTTGCTCCCGCGTAACTTGATGACCGCAAGTGCATCGGTATCTGACCGGACTTCCCCTCGCGGACATCCGCCATTGCGGCGTTGATGGCATTGTAGGCAGCGTTAGATTTGGGGGCCGTTGCCAGATAAATGGTGGCCTCAGCCAGAGGAATTCGCCCCTCAGGCATACCGATAAACGCTACAGCTTCGGCTGCGGCCGTTGCGATTCCCAAGGCAAGCGGCTCGGCCAGACCAATATCTTCTGCGGCCGAGATAACGAGTCGACGGGCGATAAAGCGAGGATCTTCTCCCGCCTCAATCATTTTCGCGAGGTAGTGAATGGCGGCATCCGGATCAGAACCACGAATTGATTTGATAAAGGCACTAATGACGTCATAATGCTCGTCTCCTGCACGGTCATACCGCAGGAGCGCCCGGTCGACCGCGCCTTCGACATGCTCAGAGGAGACAACCGGCGGGGTTCCCTTTTTCTTGGCCGCAGCTGATTGAGTGTCCAGGGCAATACCGGATGCTGCGTCCAACGCTGTGAGAGCTCGTCGCGCGTCTCCGGACGCAAAGGCCACGATGGCTTGACGAGCGTCAGCGGAGAGTGACACCGCCCCAGCAAGGCCAATCGCTTCCGACACTGCTCGATCGATAAGCACGTTTAGAGCTCCATCATCGAGCGGTTCGAGACGCAAAAGCAGCGATCGCGATAAGAGGGGCGAAATAACGCTGAAAGAGGGGTTCTCCGTCGTTGCGGCGATGAGAGTGACCCAGCCGTTTTCTACTCCCGGAAGCAGTGTGTCTTGCTGGGCTTTTGTAAAGCGATGGATCTCATCCAGAAAAAGGACCGTTCGCGTTCCGTAAAGGTCACGTGAGGCTTGGGCCTCCTCCATCACGACGCGCACATCTTTTACACCGGCCGTAATGGCAGAGAGCTGCACGAAGCGTCGATCAGAGGATGCCGCAATGGCGTAGGCGAGGCTCGTCTTACCGGTTCCTGGAGGGCCCCATAGGAGGACAGAGACAGAACTCGTCGAGCCCGGCGTTGCTAGGGTACGCAGCGGGGAACCAGGCGTGAGTAATTTCTGTTGACCTGCAACTTCGTCAAGGCTGCGTGGGCGCATGCGAACGGCCAACGGAGCCGTCGACTCCCCCAAACCCTGCATGCCCGCATCCATGCCACCAGATTACCGCTGAGCCACAGCGGCGTTCACATGAAGTATCGTCTTCTAAGGTTTGAAGTTATTTACGTCAAGAAAGGCACCCCTGTCGTGGTTGTGAAAAAAGATGCCCGTGAGTCTCGAGTTGTCCGCGATCGCCTTCGTGCCTTCGACGCTCGTCAGGCGCTCCATGCGCGTTTGCTCGGTCGGCGAAAGAAGGACAACCTCACTTTCAGCATTGCCGCTGCCATCATTGTTGCCCTCGCAATCGGCTCACAGGTTGCTTTCGCAACGACACACCAGCCGGCTGCGATGGCATCGGCCGTGCCCACCGCAGCCCCCACAGGTAATGCCGCGGTTCCTGACCCCTCAATTTCGCAGGCGCGAGTCTGGACGGGTTCGATCACGATCAATGACATTGTCCTCAACGTTGAACTCGACGGTGCCGCAGCACCCCAAGCCGTTGCCAGCACGATCTCTCTCGCAACAAGTGGCTTCTACAACAACACGACATGCCATCGCCTCACCACAGAGGGCATCTGGGTTCTGCAATGCGGAGACCCCCAAGGCGACGGAACGGGCGGGCCGGGCTACAGCTATGGCCCCATTGAGAATGCCCCCGCGGGAGATTTCTATCCAGCAGGGACGTTGGCAATGGCTCGAGTGGGTGGAGACGCTTCGTCCATTGGTAGCCAATTCTTTATTGTTTACCAAGACAGCACGATTCCGTCGGATGCAGCCGGTGGGTACACCGTTATTGGACAGATAACGTCTGGCCTCGATGCTCTGGTCACCGAGATTGTTACGCCAGGAACGGTCGGTGGAACATCGGACGGTCAGCCCCTCGTTCCAACGTCAATTACGTCCTTTTTTCTTCAGTAGCGGTCGTTGAGGCCACCTGCGCGTATCACCGTCGTGGCCTAGGCTTGGAAACAGCAAAACTGTGTTCGCAACGAGGTAGGACTATTCATGTCAGAGCAACAACTTGGTCGAGTCGACGAAGCCGGAAACGTCTACGTCACAACACCGTCGGGCGAGCGTCTTGTCGGTCAGTACGCTGACGTTCCCGCCGAAGAAGCTTTGGCGTTTTTTGCTCGCAAATTTGCGGACATCGCGCAATCGGTCGTGCTTCTCGAACAACGAGTTAAGCGAGCTGCACCAGCCAATGAAATAAAGACGAGTCTTGCGAGCGTGCGAAAGTCAGTCGATGCTGGAATCGGCGTTGGAGATTTCGCACTGCTTTCAGCGCGCCTCGATAAAGTAGCCGATGCCCTGGGTGAGATCGGCGCCGAAGAGATCGTCAAGAACACGGAAGCAACAGAGGCAGCCAAGGCAGACAGGCTTGCCATTGTCGAGGCCATGGAGGCTCTAGCCGGCCAGGATCCTCTCAAAGTTCAGTGGAAGCAAGCAACCGCAACGGCTGATGACTTGTTTGCAAAATGGCAAGATCATCAAAAGACTGCACCTCGTCTCTCCAAAACGGAGTCCAACGAACTCTGGAAACGCTTTCGCGATGCACGTTCCACCATTGACCAGAACCGACGTTCACATTTTGCTGAATTGGACTCCCGCAACAAAGGCGCCAAGGCCGCCAAGGAGGCCCTCGTCAGTCGCGCCGAGGAACTTGCCGCGTCAGGCCCCGGTGGTATTCCAAAGTATCGAGCACTGCTCGACGAATGGAAGATTTCTCCCCGAGCCGGTAAGAAAATTGATGATGGTCTGTGGGCTCGGTTCAAGGCGGCCGGAGACATTCTCTATGGGGCAAAAGCCGAAGAAGACGCGGTCGAGGACGAGTCGTATTCCGCCAACCTCGTGATCAAGCTTGAGCTCCTGACGGAGGCAGAGAAGCTTGCCGGTGCAACCGATCGGGTTCTCGCCCGCCAAACGCTCAACACGATTCAAAAGAAGTGGGATGCCGCCGGTAAGGTTCCCCGGGCCCAAATCAAGTCAATCGAAGACCGAATGCGCAAAGTTGAGGCTGCTGTGCGTAGCCTCGAAGACAATCACTGGAACGCCTCCAACCCAGAAAAGCAGGCCCGTTCTGAGGGACTTGCCGGGCAACTGGAAGTGAAAATTTCCAAGCTTGAGAACGAGCTCTCGACCGCACAGGCAGACAAAAACTCAAAGGCCACAAAAGAACTCACGGAGGCCATTGCCACGCAGAAGGCTTGGCTGGCAATTCTTAAGTAGGTTATCCACAGAAGTTCCGTGTGAGCTACGAGAGCTACGTCTTGCATGAGATTCTTCGTGAATGACCCTCTTACCTGACTTCTTTCTTTCCACTAAATGTGGCTCTCACCACGCTTTTGACTCGAGCTTGACCACCCTCCCAGGGGGCGCGGAGGAGGTTCAACGGCAGCGAAACGATTCATTCTCTCTCGCGGAACTATCAGCCTGCGCGCTTGACGGAGATCTCTTCCCCGTCGATGTTGCCTATGTCTTGTCTGACCTTCCCGATGATGTTGAGATACGCGCGCGAATCATCACATCGCACGTGGACAATCGTTGTGTCGCCGCCGGCTGGTCTGCCGCGTGGGTTCATGGTGCCACGCAGCGAAGTCCTTCCCGACATTCGGTAGCTTTGCGCAACGGCCTCCGGTTGCGTCTCTCACCCGCTTTGCGCTTCGACGTTGCACAAATGTCCTTTGAGGCTCAGGACGTGGCGGGCCCAGCGGGCGCTCTTCGAACCACTCCGCTGCGAACTGCTGTTGACTTGGCACGCTTCGTCTCAGAAGACGTGAGACTCACTGCAGCGCTAGCAGCCTTACTAAGAATGCCCCAGGCTGCAGCTGTGGGGTGGGCTGGGGTTTGCGAAGCTTTAGAACGCGGGAGAAACTTGCCTTACAAGCAGCGGGCCTATCGACGATTGAAGGAAGCCTTAGCCTTCACTGACGCGATAGACGTCGTAAACAGTATCGATGCGCCTGACACTGTTGAGTAACCTGTCCAAATGCACGGTGTCACTCATCTCAAAAACAAACCGGCTTAGGGCCAAGCGCGCATTTGATGTTGACACCGACGCCGACAAAATATTGACGTGATTCTCCGAGAGAACACGGGTGACGTCGCTGAGGAGGCCCGCCCGATCGAGGGCTTCAATTTGAATGTGCACCATGAAAATACTCTTCGAGGAGGGTGCCCATTCAACCTCAATCAGCCTCTCGGGCTCTTTAAGCAAGCTCTTGACGTTGTGACATGAAGTCTGATGAACGGAGACACCCTGACCGCGAGTGACAAACCCTGTAATGACATCACCGGGCACTGGAGTGCAGCATTTAGCCAACTTCACCAAGATGTCGGGAGCGCCGCGCACCAATACTCCTGAGTCGCTGTGGCGCACGCTTTTAGAGCGGCCCTTGGAAGGAAAGACAAAATCTGTATCTTCAGTGTCAGCTTCATCCGAGGCGTTCGCGAGAATCTTTTCGATGACAGACTGCGTCGAAACGTGCCCCTCGCCAACAGCTGCGTACAGCGCCGAGACATCCTCGTAGCGAAGTTGTCCGGCAACCTCGCCCAAGGAATCTTGACTCATCAGTTTTTGCAAAGGAAGATTTTGTTTGCGCATTGCGCGGGCAATCGAATCCTTGCCCTGCTCAACAGCCTCATCGCGACGTTCCTTGGTGAACCACTGCTTAATTTTATTACGCGTGCGAGTGCTCTTTACGAAGTTGAGCCAGTCTTGGCTCGGAGCGGCGTCCGGGTTCTTTGACGTCAGAACCTCGATGACGTCCCCCGTCGTCAGTGTGCTCTCAAGGGGAACGAGGCGACCATTTACCTTGGCACCCATCGTGCGGTGGCCTACCTCGGTGTGAACCGCGTAGGCAAAATCAATCGGAGTGGCACCCGTGGGAAGACCAATAACGCGTCCCTTGGGGGTAAAGACATAAACCTCTTTCGCGCCAATTTCGAATCGGAGCGAATCAAGGAACTCTCCCGAGTCTTCAGTATCAGCCTGCCAATCGCTGATGTGCTCGAGCCACGCCATGTCAGTATCTTGCGCATTGAGCGACTCAGTGCTCTTGCCGCCAGCCATGCGGTCCTTGTACATCCAGTGAGCGGCAACGCCGAATTCAGCACGTTGGTGCATTTCCGGTGTGCGAATCTGAATTTCAACGGGACGACCGGAAGGCCCCATAACGGTCGTATGAAGCGACTGGTACAAGTTAAACTTCGGGGTCGCTATATAGTCCTTGAAACGACCCGGAAGTGGCGTCCAGCGGGCATGGATGGAACCGAGAATCGCATAGCAATCACGGACAGAATTAACGATGATGCGAATACCGACGAGGTCGTAGATTTCATCAAACTCGCGCCCACGCAACACCATCTTTTGATAGATCGAGTAGTACTGCTTGGGCCGACCGGCCACATCGCCACGAATCTTCGCGACTTTAAGATCACCGCGAACGGCGCCGACGACCTCTTGAACAAACTTCTCACGCTGAGGGGTGCGTTGGGTAACAAGATTTTCGATTTCCTGATAAATCTTAGGATGCAAAACAGCAAAAGAGAGGTCCTCAAGCTCCCACTTGAGCGTCTGAATTCCAAGACGATGAGCAAGAGGCGTATAGATCTCGAGCGTCTCGCGGGCCTTTCTTTCGGCCGACTCACGAGGCATGAATCCCCAGGTGCGAGCATTGTGTAGACGGTCAGCAAGTTTGATGACCAAAACGCGGATATCTTTCGACATCGCGACAATCATTTTGCGAACGGTTTCCGCTTGAGCGGAATCTCCGTACTTGACCTTGTCGAGCTTTGTCACTCCATCAACGAGCATGGCAACTTCCGCGCCAAACGTTGTCGCAACCTCATCAAGCGTGTAAGCAGTGTCTTCAACGGTGTCATGGAGCAGTGCCGCCACGATTGTTTTAACACCGATCCCAAGCTCGGCAAGAATTTGAGCAACGGCGATCGGATGCGTGATGTACGGTTCTCCGCTACGACGCGTTTGCCCTTGGTGGGCGACTTTGGCTACCTCGTGAGCGCGCTCAATTTGCGAAAGATCGGCTTTGGGATGATGGTGGCGCACCGTGCGCAAGAGGGCCTCAAAGGCACCGGTCGGCTGGGCCCGGCTGAAAATACGCGGGACCAAACGCCGTAACGACGTTGACGACAACACCTCAGCCATGAATCCTCCTCAGATCCTCCATTATGCGGCCTAAGTGCATGTGATTACGCCGAGACGTTCTCTACGGCCTTTGACTGGTTGGTCAGAACCGTCTTGTCATATCGGCGTATCGCTGTCTCAGTGCTCCTCAACTGCGCGTAGAGAGGCGTTGCGAGGAAGAGGGTCGAGTACGTTCCAACGATAATTCCAATGAACAGAGCGAGTGAAATATCGCGCAGTGTTCCCGCTCCCAGAGCGATGGCGCCAATAAAGAGAATCGATGCAACGGGAAGCGCGGCGACCACCGATGTGTTGATTGATCTGACCAGAGTCTGATTGACAGCGAGGTTGACCTGCTGGCCAAATGTCTTTGAGAGGTCCCTGCCCGAGCCAGTTGTGTTCTCGCGCACCTTGTCAAAGACAACAACGGTGTCATAAAGCGAATAGCCCAAAATGGTGAGTAATCCAATCACAGCGCCTGGGGTAACCTCAAACCCCGAAATGCCATAAATACCGGCCGTAATGATGAGGTCATGCAGGAGAGCAACGATGGCGGCCACCGACATCTTCCACGTGCGGAAGTAAATCGTCATGACCAGAGCAGCGAGAATCAGAAAGACGATGAGACCTCGAATAGCCTGTGTCGTTATGTCCTTGCCCCAGGTAGCGCCAATAAAAGATGCCGTCACATCTTCGGTCGGGACCCCGTAGTTGGTCGCCAGAGAGTTTCGAATGTCTCGAGTCTGGACATCCGTCAGTTGCTCGGTCTGAACGCGGATGTTCGTTCCGCCCAAATACGAAACCCGGGGGGCAACAGAGGGAACAACGGCCTCGACCGTTGCAATAGCAATGTTTTGTGACGCATCGCTGGCAACGTTAGAGACGACGAATTCACTGCCGCCAGAGAATTCAATACCGAAGTTAAAGCCACCCCGCATGATGGGCCCGATAATGCTGATCAGGATGAGAACCGCGGAGATGGAGTACCACATGCGGTGACGTCCAACAATCCTGACCGATCGCGCACCGGTGTAAAGGTCGTTACCAAATTTTGAGAAACTAGCCATTATCGGTTTCCCTTCGAGGAGCTCTTTGTATCTTCTTCGAGTGCTAAAGCTTCGGCTTTTCTTTCCGCGATGGTTTGGCGTTTGGCCGCCTCTTTGACCGACCCTGCAGCCTTGGTGCCTTTGGCCGGAGTAGGCGCTTGAAAACGAGCGCGCCCGCGGTAAACCGCTCCGAGGGCTCGTGGATCCAAGCCGCTCCACTTATTACCACCACCAAAGAACTTGGTCTGAGCCATAATCTGCATGACCGGGTGGGTAAACATAATGACAACAATGAGGTCGACAACGGTCGTCAGGCCCAACGTCAGCGCGAAGCCGCGCACGTTTCCGATAGCCAAGATGAAGAGTGTCACGGCTGCGAGAAAATTAACTGTGTCGCTGGCGATAATTGTTCGCAGCGCTCGCTTCCATCCTGCTTCAACGGCGGACTCCAGTCCGCGCCCTTCGCGAAGCTCATCTCGGATTCGCTCAAAGTAGACGATGAACGAATCCGCAGTGATACCAATTGCCACGATCAGTCCGGCAACACCGGCGAGAGAAAGGCGGTACCCCTCGCGCCACGACAGGATCGTAATCAAAAGATAAGTGATGACCGCTGCCACTCCAAGAGAGAAGACCGTTACCAAGCCCAGCATTCTGTACTGGATGAGGGAGTACACGACGACAAGGATCAAGCCGATGACACCGGCAAGAATTCCGCTCGCCAGCTGAGTCGATCCAAGGGTGGCAGAAATTGTGTCGGATGACTGTACCTGGAACCCAATAGGGAGAGCGCCGTACTTGAGCTGGTCTGCAAGGACCTTGGCGGAGTCTTGAGTGAACCCACCCGTAATCTGAGGGCGACCATCTGTGATGACGGCGTTCGTTGACGGAGCGGAGATAACCTTGCCGTCGAGAACGATGGCGAACTGGTTCTGCGCTCCGGTCATTCCAAACAGACGAGACGTCACACCCGAAAAGGTTGAGCTTCCCGCATCGTTGAAGATGATGTTCACGCCCCACTGGCCTGTCGATGCTCCGGTTGGCGTCGTAACGAGCGAGCTTGTTGCGTCGGAAATATCAGAGCCGCTTACCTCCACAGGGCCGAGGAGAAACTTTGCAGTGTTCGTCGTGTCGCACGTGATGAGCGGCAAATCAGCGGGCGCAACATTTGTGGCCGCGGTGCTCTGAGCCGCACAGTCATAGGCTATGAACTGAGCTTCGAGTGCCGGAGTGATGTAGTTCAGGTCGCTAGCGTTGGAAGGCGCTACAGCTGGAACGTCGGAAAGCGTGGGATCGGCTGTCGGAGCAGGAGTCGAGACTCCATCGACGCCAATGGTGGCACTTGACGGGGCACTTGTCACGAGAACGGGGCGAAACTCTAGTTTCGCGGAAGCCTGAATTCTGGCCAACGTCGCGTCATCTGGTTGGCCAGGAATAGAGACCACGATGTTGTTAGCACCCTGGGTATTGATTTCGGATTCGGATACACCCGCCGCATCGACGCGCTGCCGAATAATAGAAACTGCTTGCGCGAGTTGCTCCTGCGTGACGGATTGACCACTTTCGAGTTGCGGAGCGAGAACGATCTGCGTTCCCCCCTCAAGGTCGAGGGCTAGCTTTGGTGTCCACGAACCTTCACCAAACATGACGCCAGCACCGTTAACAGCGACAAGGCCGGCGATAAGAACGACAAGCCAAGCGAGGGATCTCCAGGCTTTTCTCACAGGGGTATTTTTGGACACAGGAGATCTCGGCTTTCATAAAAGAGCTAGTGGGGAACAAAGAAAGAAGAGACGCCCCGAGGGGGCGTCTCTTCTAAAAAGCTTAGGACTTCTTCTTTTTGCCTTCGCTCTCCGAGGAACGCTCGCCGAACTCTGGATCCAGAGAAAGATTGCCTGACTCGACGTCAGGGGTCAATGCAAGAGCAGCGGCGTCGGCTTCGAGAGCTTCAGCGCCGGAAATGTCGAGGGAGTCCGTCGTGTCCACAACACGAGAAACAGCCTGGCGGTGAATCGTGAGGGTCGCTCCGGATTGGACATCTGTCTCGAGGAGAATCTTGTTCTCTTCTTCGTCGATCGAAATGATGGTTCCGTACACACCAAAGTTGGTGAGAACGTGGGCGCCTGCAACCACTTTCAGTTGCAACTCTGCCAAGTCCCTCTGGCGCTTCTTGCCATTGCGGAACATGAAGAAGACGAGGACGGCCAAAACGGCCATCATGGCAATGGTCATGAAATCCATAATGAGGAGAAACCCTTCAGAAAGCGGTATGTGAACACAACTGCAAATGCAATCGCTTACGAGTATAGGTTATGTGGCTTATGAATTTCTGGGTGTTTGGCTTATGAATTTCTGGCTGTTTGGCCGAGATGTTTCCACGCAGCTGGAGTGGCCATCCGACCGCGTGGCGATCGAATCATGAAGCCTTCCCGGATAAGAAAAGGCTCGACTACAGCTTCCAAGGTCTCCGCGTCTTCTCCGATCGACACCGCCAACGAAGCGAGCCCCACAGGACCGCCGTTGAATCGCTCCAGGAGGGCTGTTAGAACGGCGCGATCAAGGCGGTCCAGGCCGCGGGCATCAACGTCGTAAAGTGCCAGCGCAGCGTTCACGGCCGAGAGTGAATCCGTGGATGGATGCACGATCAGGTAGTCCCTGACGCGGCGCAAAAGACGATTTGCGATCCGCGGGGTGCCACGGCTGCGTCCAGCAATTTCGTCAAGCGCGGCACGAGGCAGTTCAAGCCCAAGCATCGCCGCCGAACGCGCGAGCACTGTTGTCAATTCTTCTTGTGAATAAAACTCGAGGTGACCGGTAAAACCAAATCGGTCTCGCAGCGGATTGGCGAGAAGACCCGTTCGTGTTGTGGCGCCAACGAGAGTGAATGGCGGAAGCTCTAAGGGAATGGACGTCGCTCCCACACCCTTGCCCACCATAATGTCGACACGGTAGTCCTCCATCGCCAGGTAAAGCATCTCTTCTGCCGATTTAGCCATCCGGTGAATCTCATCGATGAAGAGAACCTCACCCGGAATCAACGAAGACAAAAGGGCTGCCAGATCACCGGCGTGAGAAATTGCCGGACCACTTGAGAGCCGCAGTGCACGGCCACTTTCACGAGCAACAATCATGGCAAGTGTTGTTTTGCCCAACCCAGGAGGGCCGGCAAAAAGGATGTGATCAGGCGTGCGCTGACTCATTTCTGCGGCCTTTAACAGCAAGGAGAGTTGATTAACCACACGGGTTTGCCCAACAAACTCGGTCAAATCAGATGGCCGTAAAGCACCTTCAAACTCAAGTTCGACATTGCCTTGCGGCAAAGCGTCTGTAATGGGGTCGCTGTATTCGGCGTTATTCACTTAGTACCCTTCGAGAGGGCTGCGAGGGCAAGACGAAGCAATGTTGCGGCCGTGGCCTCCGAATGCTCGGCCTGCACGCCGTCAATTGTCTCCCGTGCCGTACGGTCAGCCCAGCCCAAGCCCACGAGGGCGATGACAACAGTTTCGGCAGCGTCTCGGGCAGAAAGGGGCGTCGAAGGAGGTGCACTGACGGCCGTAAGTGCCGTCAGCTTGCCGGCAAGCTGCACAATGATGAGTTTGGCTGTCTTAGGTCCGATGCCTGACACCTTGCGAAAGACAGAGTCATCCTCATTGACGACGGCCATAAAAGCCTCTGCTGGCGTGAGGTGGCCCAAAATTGCCAGGGCCGATCGCGGCCCCACT
>JBLHYZ010000014.1:0-11552 GCA_047631115.1 Alpinimonas sp.
GCCCTGCGCTGAATTGGTGATTTGCGGCAACGACGAGCGGTAAATTTGCGTGTGAGCTTCGAGGCTCGCACCACCATCAATGGAGATCACAAGAGTATGTCTCACGCAGAGAACTTTAAAGCGGCCTTTCGTAACCACCCCGGCGGAGTTGCCATCCTGACGGCCGATGCCGGCGATGGCCCCGTTGGCTTAACCGCAACGTCGGTGTCCTCCGTCTCCGCGAATCCTCCCATGCTGATGTTCTCGGTGTCGGGCCATTCCTCGTCCGGCCCCGCAGTGAAAAAAGCAACCTCCGTTGTTGTTCACCTTTTAGGGGAGCAGGAAGTGGAGCTTGCAAAGACCTTCGCCACGAGTGGTATCAATCGCTTTGAGGATGAGAAGTCGTGGGCTCGCCTCGAGACGGGGGAGCCGTATCTGCTGGCGGCAACAACCTGGCTGCGTGGCAAGGTCGTCAACCAGCTCGATGCCGGTGAGTCGACCATTGTTGTCATCGAAATCCTCGAGGTCAGATTGCCGGCAGCCGATGGCGAGGCAATGATGAAGCCACGCCCTCTCGTTTATCACAACCGCGCTTGGCACACCTTGAGTGATTCTTCGACTCTCGACTAAACGTTCTCTCAGGCTCACGCCAAACGTGTAACACTCGAGCATGAAGATTGTCGTCGTTCCCGATTCTTTTAAGGGAAGTCTTTCTGCAGCTGAGGCAGCCGCCCAGATGGCTGCCGGCGTGCGGAGCGTTTTCGGTGACTCCGTCGAGCTTCTTCTGTGCCCCATGGCAGACGGTGGTGAAGGAACGCTCGACGCAATTGCGGCCGCGTGGGGGATCATCCCGGAGTCGATAGAAACAGTCGACGCGATCGGTCGCCCCAAGCTGGCGCGATGTGGGGTGTCAGCCGATGGTCGTCACGCTGTTATTGAGGCGGCTGAGGCAAACGGTCTTCCGGCGGTCTCTGATGTTGCGCTGCAACCCTTGCGCGCCGACACGTATGGCGTTGGCCTGATTGCCGTGGAGCTTGTGAACCGAGGTGTCACCGACATCCTCATGTGTGTAGGCGGCTCAGCAACGACCGACGGCGGCACGGGCATACTCACCGCGCTCGGGGTGAAGTTTTTGGCGAGCGACGGAACGCAGGTCACCCCTGGTGGCGGCGGCTTGAATGACATTGTCTCTGTGGACGCCTCATTCATGCCCAGCAGAGTCGACGACGTTTCGTGGAGCATTGCGGTCGATGTCGATAATCCGCTGTGTGGTGCGCGCGGAGCGGCAGCAACCTTTGGCCCTCAAAAGGGTGCGACCAGTATCGATGTTGAGGTTCTCGATGCCGGTCTCGCCAACCTTGCCCACGTTCTGCAGGAATCAACAGGGGTTAAAGGGCTCACCGGCCCCGGCTATGGTGCCGCCGGCGGTATGCCGGTGGCGATGGCAGCCCTCCTCGGCGCGCGCCTCGAGCGGGGTTCCACTTTGGTGGCAGCTGCTGTCGGCCTCCCCGCAGCGCTAGAGGGCGCGAGTGTCGTGTTCACCGGTGAGGGGTCGTTCGATGAGCAGTCCCTTGGGGGCAAGGTCGTCTCGGCCGTCGTTGCAGCCGTAGCCAACGAATGCCCGGTCATTGTGATTGCGGGTCGGGTCTTGCTCTCTGCCCAGGAAACGCAGGCTGCCGGGGTTGCGGCAGCCTTCTCGATTGCGTCAGGGCCGTCAGACCTCGAGACTCTCGTGGCAACGGCCGCCCTCCGAGTGCGAGAGACAACCGCTCAGGCCTGCGGATTGCTGTCCGCCAGTAATGCGCCCACCCGGTCGCGCCCGCAGGGGCTCAGAGGTTAAAGTCCCGGTCCCTGAAACTGCTATGCTTTCGTAGTTGGTTTCCAACACTGCGCCCGTAGCTCAACGGATAGAGCATCTGACTACGGATCAGAAGGTTAGGGGTTCGAATCCCTTCGGGCGCACTCGTTGAGACAGCGAGATTTGAGGCGGTTTACCTTCTGGGTGAGCCGCTTCTTTCGTTGGTCCACAACGTCGGGTTAGAGGCCAAAACGTCGTTGTCAAACTGTTTGCCCGTGCGCGGTCACATTTTTCAGTTCGACCGGTCACCTCCTGCAGTTGACCGAAGAGCAAAACTCTGAAACGCTTAAATCATTACTGGCACCCCGCTGAGGGGGTTTGCCGGGGCCACGGGAGCACACCATCCCTAAAAGAAGGAAAAAAATGAAGAGAACCCCCCAGATCGTTCTCGTTGTCGTAGCGGCGCTCCTTCTCGCTACGGTCACCGGCATAGCGACCTTCGCACTTGGCCAGCCACGAACGGACACGTTGACTCTGACGCAAGGCCCACCAGAGCTTGCCGAGTCTCCGGCGGCGGAGAGCGGACAAACCGGACACACGCTCTACTTTGAGGCCCAGCTATTTCAGGAGGACGGCCAAGAGGT
Source organism: Alpinimonas sp. (assembly GCA_047631115.1). Classification (GTDB taxonomy): domain Bacteria; phylum Actinomycetota; class Actinomycetes; order Actinomycetales; family Microbacteriaceae; genus Alpinimonas. The sequence continues at coordinate 2,422 of JBLHYZ010000014.1, forward strand.
CGGTACGCTCTTTGGTTCGACAGAACTCATCGAGGTGACTCTTGATGGAGTCGAGGACATGACGCGCTACCGGACACTCGTCTTTCAGCTGCCCGAGGGACAGATTATTGTCGGTGGTGTCTCTGAATACTTGGCAGGCAAAGAACTGTCCTATGGTGCACTGCAGAAGGCCGAAGGCGAGTCGTTGCCAGAGCTGGCAATTCTTGGTGGAACGAACGAGTATGCCGGAGTTTCCGGCGTTTTGACGAGCCAGGAGCAGGACGACCGAACCTACATACACACGCTGGAGTTGATTCGATAATGCGAGGGAGAGCACTTTGGGCAGTGATTGCCGTCAGCGTTGTCACGACGCTGAGTGCGTGCTCTGCGCAAACCCAGCCTCCGGTTTCGTCCACAGTTCTTCTTGACAAGGTCGGGACGAGTATTTTGGGCGAGGAATTTCAGTATCCGGTGACTTCAAATCCAGAGATCACGTCCAGCATCGTCCGCCTTGAACCGGGCGCGGAGACGGGCTGGCACCTTCACGAAGCCCCCATGTACGCGTACATCCTCGAGGGAACACTTGAGGTGACCTACGAGGTGGCCGGATCGATGATGACGAAGGTCTACAACGAGGGAGAGGCCATCATGGAGGGCCTTGACACCCGCCACAACGGGAAAAACACGTCTGATCGACCTGTCTCTGTTTTGGTCGTAAACATGGGATCCCCCGGGCTTGAGAACACCGTGAAGCTCTAAAGGCCTCGCGTGATAGGGGCAGCCCATGAGACTGAAAACGCTTCTGGTTGTTGTTATCCTTGCCGTACTGACCGTCGTTGCCACGACGGGGACTGACTTGAGAACCGTGCGCACGTTCTTCGCCCCTATCGAAGTAGGGGGATCAGTGCATACGGGCAGTACCTTTCGGGAACCTTGACCACATTGGGCGAGGGGGTCAGAGGCGACCAGAAACTTCGAAGCTCCAACCTTGTTTTGTCTTCGGCGACGAAGCCAATTAGCTCGTGGTCGGAGGCATGTCTCTTTATCCGCCCGCGGGAGCAATTCTCGCTATCGGCGCAGAGACTGTGCGGCCCGTGAATGGGAGTTCCGGTACCTATGAGGGAGCAACCGGCGAGGGGGTCTCCACCAATCTCGGTGATAGGGGTTGGTCGCACGTGTTCCGCATCACAACGGGCTAGAAAGCCTCCTCACCACGATGTGTGAAAGAGCACGTAAGGGCCGGCCTCCCGCCCTCCACGATGCCTTTGCCAACGGGGCACTCGGGCAGAGTAGAGGGGCGTCACCTCTCGCAAGGCGGGGAAACGTCGGGTGGGTGGATTCGGTAACATTTACGTAATTCACTCCAGGCAGAATGGCATCATGGCAACCCTGTTCGACGGTTATGGAACGGCTCACGAGGCCCCTCGCTCACGCAAGGGAACCCCTCCCTGGGACGAGATGTTTCCGTCATTTTCTGATCTCGCGGCACCGCGCCGTGCCTACAAAGACATCTACAGTGCCCTCGCTCAAATGTCTCAAGAGGAATTACGTGGGCGTACCGAAGCCCTAGCCAGTAGTTACCTGGCCCAAGGTGTCACGTTCGATTTTGCTGGCGAGGAGCGACCTTTTCCGCTCGACGCGGTGCCCCGTGTGATTGAGGCCGATGATTGGGCAAACGTTGAAAAAGGTGTAACTCAGCGCGTCCAAGCGCTGGAGCTTTTCTTGGCTGATGTCTATGGCCCTCAGCTTGCTGTGCGCGATGGAGTGATTCCGGCGGCATTGATCAGTACCTCGAAGCATTTTCATCGCCAGGCCGCGGGCATTGTGAGCGCGAATGGCGTGCGCATTCACGTTGCGGGAATTGACCTCATTCGAGACGAGAAAGGTGCGTGGCGCGTTCTGGAAGATAACGTTCGCGTTCCCAGCGGCGTGAGTTATGTTATTTCCAACCGCCGTGTCATGGCGCAGACACTGCCCGAGCTGTTCGTCTCTATGAGTGTGCGCCCAGTGGGCGACTACCCTTACCGCCTTCTTAATGCACTGCGGGCCTCCGCCCCCGATGGCGTGGATGATCCCACCGTGGTTGTTCTGACGCCCGGCGTCTACAACTCGGCTTACTTCGAGCACACGCTTCTCGCTCGTCTGATGGGTGTCGAGCTGGTTGAGGGGCGTGACCTGTTCTGCTCCGGGGGCAGGGTCTGGATGCGAACCACCGCCGGCCCCACCCGCGTTGACGTCATTTATCGTCGCGTTGATGACGAGTTTCTCGACCCACTGCAGTTCCGTCCAGACTCGGTTTTGGGCTCGCCCGGAATGTTGTTGGCCGCTCGCCTGGGGCACGTCACGATCGCTAACGCGGTGGGGAACGGTGTTGCGGATGACAAGCTCGTCTATACCTATATGCCCGCGCTTATCGAGTACTACCTGGGTGAGAAGCCAATTTTACCGAATGTAGATACCTGGCGCCTCGAGGAACCGGACGCACTGGAGGAAGTCCTCGACCGCCTCGACGAGCTCGTGGTGAAGCCTGTCGACGGCTCGGGGGGCAAGGGTCTCGTTGTGGGGCCCGACGCCTCGAAAGAGGAGTTGGAGGCCCTTCGCCAGCGCCTCATAGAGGACCCCCGCGGTTGGATCGCACAACCGGTCGTTCAGTTGTCCACGATTCCCACGCTCGTCGAGGACGGCATGCGTCCTCGTCATGCCGACCTTCGCCCCTTCGCTGTCAATAGCGGGGAGGACGTCTTTGTTCTGCCCGGCGGACTCACCCGCGTCGCCCTCCCCGAGGGTGAGCTTGTTGTGAATTCAAGCCAAGGCGGCGGATCGAAAGACACCTGGGTCTTAGGCCACAAAGATAGAGACCCCCGTTCCGCCGGATTACGCGGGGTGGCCAGCATTGTGGCTGATCAGGCAACGGTAGAGCAAGCCGCTATTGATGAAGCCGAAGCCGAACAGTTGGCAATGGAAGAAGAGCTGTCGCCCGCAGCCGGTGTTCTTCACCAGATTCGCTCGATGCCGGAGTCCTCACCGCACGACGGGGATGCCAGCAAGCGGATGCAGCAACAGGAGCAACAGCAGCAGGGAAGGGATGCATCATGCTGAGCCGCATTGCCGAGTCACTTTTCTGGATCGGCCGCTACGTTGAGCGCAGCGACGGTACGTCGCGCATCCTTGATGTTCACCTTCAGCTACTGCTGGAGGACCCCTGGATTGACGAAGACTCCGCCTGCCGATCGCTTCTTTCGGTGATGGGAACGGAAGTACCCGAGGACGAGCTGGTGACCCGCGAGCAGGTGATCGCCATTCTGGCCGTTGACCGCACACACCCCGCTTCGATTGCCTACGCCGTGGATGCTGCTCGTGAAAATGCTCGTCGGGCCCGCGAAATTATCTCCACGGAGCTCTGGGAGGCGCTCAACGCCACTAACGCGCGCATGCCCATGAAGATCGGAATCAATAAGACCCACGAGTTCTTCGGCTGGGTGAGGGAGAGAGCTGCGTTGTCGATCGGCATCGTTGATTCTGCGACGAGCCATGATGAAGCGTGGCAGTTCTTCTCTCTGGGGCGGGCAATTGAGCGTGCTGACATGACAGCCAGGTTGCTGGCAACGCGTCAGCTCACGGAGGCGAGCGGCCCGTCATGGACCACGATTCTGCGGAGTTGCGGCGCTTTCGAACCCTATCTCCGCACGTACCGTGGTGTCCCTTCTGCCCGAAATGCTGCCGAGTTCCTTCTTACCGACCGCCTCTTTCCGCGGTCGATTCTTTACTCCGTGAAGCGTGCAGAAGAGTGCCTGCGAGACATTGATCCGCGCAGTGGCCGTGCTGGTGTTGCCGATCAGGCACAGCGCCTGTTGGGGCAGATTCGAAGCGAGTTTGAATATCGCCCGATTGTTGAGCTCATGGATGACCTCGCTGGTCACATGGAAAACGTGCAGTCTGTGACAAGCGCTGCCAGCGATGCGATTCGTCTTCGCTATTTTCCCACCAGTGCCGTTCCTGTGTGGATCGGAGAAAATTCGTGAGCCGCCTCCGCATTGTGCACCGCACCGGGTTTTCTTACAAGAGCCCCGCTACTGCCTCATATAACGAAGCTCGCATGCTTCCTTTCTCCGGCGGTGATCAGTTTGTGTTCTCAACCAACCTAGATATCTTGCCCTCGGCAACGCAAAACAGCTACGTCGACTACTGGGGAACGCGTGTCTCGACATTTGAGGTCCTCACCCCTCATACCGAGCTTTCGGTTACGGCGACCAGCGTGGTCGAAGTGAGGCCCTCTCAACGAGAGAAACCCGAAATTTCGTGGGAACAGCTCTCCAACACCGCGCAAACGACCACACAGTTTGTGGAGTTTTTGCATCACACGCGCATGACCGAGCCGCCCGCAGAGGTGGTGGCGCTCTCCGAGGCGATCGTTGCCACGGGGCTCTCTCCTTTTCAAACGGCCATGGCCATTTGTCAAGCCGTTTACGACCACATCACCTACATGCGCGGTGTCACAGGGGTTCACTCCACGGGCGCCGACGCGTGGGCGGCACGGCAGGGTGTCTGTCAAGACATTGCTCACGTGGCGCTGGGGGCATTGCGTTCGGTAGGAATTCCGGCTCGTTACGTTTCTGGGTACCTTCACCCCCGACCTGATGCTCCTCTTGGCGAAACCATCGTCGGAGAGTCTCATGCCTGGCTCGAATGGTTTACCGGTGACTGGTTCGGCTACGACCCGACGAACATGATAGGTATCGGCGAACGGCACGTTCATATTGCGCACGGTCGCGACTATCGGGATGTCTCGCCACTGCGCGGCGTTTATGCGGGGGCGAGTGCGTCTGGGGTCTTTGTGAGGGTAGAAATTACCCGAGAGGCTTGAGTGCCCATGATACCCAGGGGGGTATGTGTTAGGGTGAGCGCATGAAGAAAACACTTGCTCTCGTTGCCCTCGCCTTTGCCACGCTTTTCTTGGTGACGGCGTGCGCCACCACCGCGGACCCCGCCGCGGACCCCGCCGCGGACCCCGCCGCTGACGCCGTCGTCGTGAGCCAAGACACCGTCATCATCGATGTGCGCACCCCCGCAGAATACGCTGGCGGCCACCTTGAGGGTGCCGTCAACATCGACTTTCAGTCTCCAGATTTCACCGCCACCATTTCGCAGCTTGCCACCGATGGCACTTACATCATCTACTGCAAGTCTGGCAACCGTGCTGGTCAGGCCATCACTCAGATGACGAGCCTTGGCTTCACCGACATGGTGAACGCGGGAAGTGTCGCCGAGGCATCTAATGCCACCGGCATCGCTATCGTTCAATAGGGCCGACGTAATTTTCTGTATGGAAGCTTCGGGGGCACCGCGGAGTCCATTGGTAGTTAAAGCGCGAACAGCCGAGAGCGACTAGGCCGAAGGCGGCCGAATGGCTCGCGGAACTCCTTGCAGCTCGGCAAAGGCTGCCAGCGCTCGATTGCGCGACTCCAGCAAATTGATCATGGGCGCCGGGTAGTCGCTGAGCGAGGGGTGCTCATATTCTCCGAGGTAACGGTGCAGGTACTCGCGTTTGGGGTCAAACTTGTCGGCCTGTAGTACGGGGTTGAAGACGCGAAAGTAGGGTGCCGCATCGGCGCCACTGCCCGCAACCCACTGCCAGCTGGCGGCGTTGCTGGCAGCATCTGCATCGACCAGGGTGTCCCAGAACCACTGCTCGCCCACGCGCCAGTCGATGAGCAAGTTCTTGATGAGGAATGATGCGGTGACCATGCGAACGCGGTTATGCATGATTCCGGTTTGCCACAACTCGCGCATGCCGGCATCGACGAGGGGGATTCCCGTTCGCCCCTGGTGCCACGCTGCAATTGTTTCGGGTTCGGCTGCGGCCCACGGAAAAGAGTCAAAGCGCGCATCGAAGTTTACGGTGGCGAGATCTGGCCAGTGATACAGCAGGTGGTAGCTGAACTCACGCCATCCGATTTCTGCCATGAACTTGGTTGCGTTCTTGAGCATGTCTGTGCTGCCATGAGCCTTTGCCGCTTCGACGCGATGCCAGATCTGAAAGGGACTGATTTCGCCAAACCGTAGATGGGGCGAGAGCTCACTGGTCACCAGACGCCCTGGCTCATCACGGCCCGTGGCATAGGAGGTGAGACGCTCAGCGATGAAGTCTTCGAGACGCTCGTGCGCCGCGTTCTCTCCGATTGTCCAGCGGTGGGCGAGCCCCGCAGACCAGTCAGGGTGAGTGGGCAGAAGGTTCCACGAGGATAAATCATCACTGGCGATGTCCGGGGTGGGCGGCAGGGAGCGGGGCGCATCCAGCGGCATCCGGGGAATGTCATGCGCATTGATGCACGACTTCCAAAACGGGGTGAAGACCGTATAGGGGGTGTCGCTTCCGGTGCGCACGGTCCAGGGTTCAAAGAGCAGGCTTGCCTGGAAACTCTTTGCCGTGAGGCCAGAGGCCTTGGCGAAACTCTTGAGGGAGGCATCCAGCTCGCGTTCAGCGCCGCCATAACGACGATTCCAGAAGATTTCCGTTGCGTGGGTCTCGGCGATGAGCTCGCGCATAACATCGCCAGCGGGCCCGTGGCGCAAAATGAGGCGACCGCCGAGGCGTTGAACTTTGTCGGCGAGGGCGTCAAGACTGTGATGCAACCACCATTTAGTGGCGCCACCAAGCGGGCGAATACCGGGGCTCACCTGGTCGAGGATGTAGACAACAACAAGATTTTCGGAGGCTTCCGCCCCGGCAGACAGCGCTGGGTTATCGCTCACACGAAGGTCATCGCGTAACCAGACAATACTTGTGCTCATGAGAGTCTCCACTTAGGGCAAAATAAAGGGCCAACCAGTGAGGCAACCGGCCGGCCCTTTATCCTATTCACCAAGAGTGTCTTGCAATCACATTCAACAGTCGATCACCACAGCAAATGATCGGTGCGTGCTAAGAATATAACGAACAGGTAACGAAAAGCTAGTACATTTCGTTACCAATTTGAGATAAACGTATTTTTCTTTTTACGTAGGTCAGAACATGTCTGGGCTGGGGGCGCTGGCGTGCAGAACGGTGACGTCTGCATGAGCGTCGTATCGATAGCCGATGCCGCGCACCGTGCGAACGATGTCCTCGAAACGCCCCAATTTTGAGCGCAGACGGCGAACGTGAACGTCGATGGTGCGCTCATTCGGGATATCGACATCGTCAGCTCGCCACAGAGCCGCGATGAGTTCGGCTCGGCTGATCGTTATGCCTTTGTGCACAACGAGGAACTGCAACAGCTCAAACTCTTTGAACGTGAGAGGCGCTGTCTGGTCGTCAATCAAGATGCGCTTGCGGGAAATATCAATAGTGATACCGCTGCCCTCGGCCACAGTGGTTGCGTCATCGCCGCGATGGCGTGCCACCGCCGAGGGTTCTTGTAGTGCAAGACGCACAACATCGACGTCACGACCCCCGGCTTGATGGGGCGCCAGCGCGACGGCTGCATATGTCTGCGCATCAGGCACGAGTTGGTTCGTCAGGTTCTTCAATGCCTCAACAATTTTGCTGAGATCAATGCCGTGAGCGGCCGCCGTGGCCTCGTCAATCCCGACGTAGAGGGCGAACCCTCGGGCCTGGTTCTTTGGTGTGTTGCTAGTGGCAGGAGCCATGAGTCTCATCCTTGCGATGAAGAGTGAACGTGTTGCGGCTGAGCCGGCAAGACCAGTGTTCGGGGGTTACTGAAAACGTATCGCGGCCTGTTGCAGCCGGGCGTGCACCAAGGTGCAGGTCGTTCTCGTTGACCGGATTCAGCAAACAAAATGCCATCGACGGTGGAGAGAACTGGGCATGACGTGCCTAGTTACAGCAACGCATTCGAGCACACACAACATTACGCTCGGGCATCTTCGTGCTGGATGCTTTTCCGACCCCACTAAAGATCAAGGAATAAAAGCTTTTTATCATAATGCTAGTAAACCCGATAGGGGGAATTGGCGCAAATGAACCTTAGGTGCGGCCCCAGGAGAGGCAATCGGGACTAAACGGTTCCGTAGAGGCGATCGCCCGCGTCGCCCAGGCCGGGAACGATGTAGCCGTTCTCGTCGAGCCGCTCGTCTTGAGCGCCCAGGACGAGGGTGACGTTCGCGCCGACCGTGGCGGCCTCTACGGCGGCAATACCCTCGGGTGAGCCCAGCAGGCAGATGCACGTGATGTCGGTCGCGCCGCGCTTGAACAAGAATTCGATGGCTGCGATGAGTGATCCGCCGGTGGCCAGCATGGGGTCCAGTACGAAGCACTGGCGCCCGCTCAGGTCATCAGGCAGCCGCTCGGCATAGGTGCTGGGCTGCAAGGTCTCTTCATTGCGCACCATTCCCAAGAAGCCCACTTCGGCAGAGGGAATCAGCTTGACCATGCCCTCCAGCATGCCGAGACCGGCACGAAGAATGGGAACCACCAAAGGGCGGGGCTGGCTCAGCGTGACGCCGACGGTGGTGGTCACAGGGGTCTCGATAGTGACCGACTCCACACGAACGTCGCGGGTTGCCTCATACGCCAGCAGGTTCACGAGCTCCTCAGTGAGGGAGCGGAACACCGATGACGGAGTGGTCTTGTCTCGCAAGACGGTCAGCTTATGGGTGATCAGAGGATGATTGGCTACGTGCAGTCGCATAGGCTCAATCTATCGAAAGATCATGAACCGAGCGATGTCGTGGAGGAAGGTGCTGAACATGAGCGTTCCCATGAGTTTGCCCATTCCCCGCCACTACCGCGAACTGATGAACCTTGCCCTGGCCGATGCCCGGCTCGCCCTCGAGACCGACGATGTGCCCGTGGCGGCGCTCGCGGTTACCTCGGAAGGCCGCATTGTTGGGCGGGGCCGTAACGAGCGTGAGCGGGATAATGATCCCACCGCTCACGCCGAGATACTGGCCATTCGGGCCGCCGCCGAAGCGCTGGGCTCATGGCGCCTCACCGACGTGACACTCGTGGTGACACTCGAACCCTGCGTGATGTGCGCGGGAGCAATCCTCGCCGCTCGCATTCCTCGCGTGGTCTTTGGCGCGTGGGACACAAAGGCGGGTGCGGCTGGATCTGTGCACGACTTGCTGCGCGACCGTCGACTCAATCACCGGGTCGAAGTCATCGCCGGTGTTGAAGAAGAGGCCTGCGGCGCAATCCTCACCGACTTCTT
>JBLHYZ010000015.1:0-11341 GCA_047631115.1 Alpinimonas sp.
TCAATCTATTCGATACAGTGACGTATCCAAGACGTTTTCAGGGAACTGACAGGATAGAAAAATGACTGCAGAATCTGCACCGCTCGCCAGTGGAGACTCGGCGCGCCGGCACAAAACGCGTGAGCGTCTGATTGATGCTGCTTACGAGGTCTTTTCCGAACACGGACTGCACTCGGCCTCTATCGAAATGGTGGCGGAGGCTGCCGGTTTTACGCGCGGTGCTTTCTACTCCAATTTCGAGTCAAAGGAAGAGTTATTCTTCGCACTCGCCGAGCGGGAGAGCGGCTTGCGCCTGGCTCGACTCAAACTTGCGGTCGAGGCTCAGCATCTGCTCACCAAGACAAATGTCCCCATCTTTGATGAAGCAACGGTCCTTGAACTGGTGCGCTCAATGGTGGCTCTGCAATCAGATGACACGCGTTGGTTCTTGGTGCTGGGAGAGTTCCGGCTTTTTGCGATGCGCGATCAGACCGTGGCTCAGCGCTTCACCGCACATCAGCATGACATTGCCGTCGAGCTCGCTGAGCTCATCACGCTCGCCATCGCTTCCGTCGGTGCCCGGTTCTCGCTGGACCCCTACGTCGTGGCCGGGATCGTCTCGACTACGTATGAGACAGCTATGCAGCAGGCGATTCTCTCGGGCGTTGATAACGCGGATGCCGCGGCCCAAGAGATAGCCATGCGCTCGCTTCCCGCACTCGTCTTTCGGTTGATCGAGCGGGCGTAAAAACTCGCCGGTCGTTCGGGGCGCAGCCCTAGTTGACGGGGCCGGTGTACTTCTCTCCAGGGCCCTTGCCAATGGGATCAGGGTGCGTTGACGCCTCGCGGAAGGCGAGCTGAACCGAACGAAGTCCGTCGCGAAGCGGCCTCGCGTGGGAGTCGCTGATCTCGGGAGCGGCTGCGGTGATGAGGCCGGCCAATGCGTTAATCAACTTGCGAGCCTCGTCCAAATCCATCTGAGTGGGCTCGCCTGGCTCGTCAGCCAAACCACACTTGATGGCCGCCGCACTCATAAGGTTGACGGCGACCTCAACAATGACCTCAACGGCTGGCACCTCGGCGATGTCTAGAGTTGCCCGCTTGATGGCCTCTGGCTGGGTGCGCTCACTCACGTGTTATTCCTCTGCTATGCTTAGGCGGGTTTCAAGGCAACTGTCTTGGAACGAAAGTGGAGTTTGTATAATCCCACCCGCGTTTTCCGCTACTCAAAGGTTACCGGGTTCTTGCACTCCGCCAACTGGCTTGCCAGGAGGTAGGAAGGGTGCCGCGCTCAGGTATGACCTGTGAGCGTCGTGTACGAAATGAAACTATGGTTTCATGCCGTGCGCGTAAGACTTCTCTTTCGCCCAGTTTTGGGCCACATGGTTTACAAGAGGAGCAGCGCATCAGCGATCCACGTACAAACGAACGTATCCGCGTCCCTGAAGTTCGTCTCGTCGGCCCAGCCGGTGAGCAAGTAGGGGTCGTGTCCATCGACATCGCCATCCGGCTCGCACAGGAGGCTGATCTCGATCTCGTCGAGGTTGCCCCCAACTCGAAGCCGCCCGTGGCAAAGATCATGGACTACGGCAAGTTCAAGTATGAGGCTGCCCAAAAAGCTAAAGAAGCTCGTCGCAACCAGGCCAACACGATCCTCAAAGAGGTTCGTTTTCGCTTGAAGATTGACGTGCACGACTACGAGACCAAGCGCAAACGTGCCGAGAGCTTCCTCAAGGATGGCGACAAGGTCAAGGCCATGATCCTCTTCCGAGGTCGCGAGCAGTCACGCCCCGATCAGGGTGTTCGTTTGCTTCAGCGCTTCGCTGAGGACGTCTCTGAGTTGGGCTCCGTTGAGTCTTCTCCCATGATCGATGGCCGCAACATGGTCATGATCATTGGGCCCTTGAAGACAAAGACAGAAGCGAAGGCCGAGCAGAACGCCAAGCGTGATGCACAGAAATCCGCCTCAAAGAGTGCCTCTGCTGCAGCCAAGTCTGAAGGTTCCGCCACAGAAAAGCCTGCGCCAGTGATCACGGCCGTTGAAGCCGCACTCATTGAGGCCACCTTTGCCAAGAAGGTAGCCGACACGAGTAGTGCATCTGTGGCCAAGGCTCCTGCCGCTAAGGCTCCGGCTGCGAAAGTGCCTGCTACCAAGGCTCCCGCTGCGAAGACTCCGGCTTCAGAGACTTCGGCCTCAGAGACTTCGGTCACGGAATCTCTGTCAACGGACGCTCCAGCCGCTAAGGCTGCTGCAACGTCGGCGTCGACCACTGATGCTCAAGCAAAAGACTCTGCTGCTCCTGCAGCAAAGGTTGCTCCAAAGTCGGCTCCGAAAGCACCAGCAGCTTCCAAGCCGGTTGGGAATCCAACAGGAATTAAGCCCGCTGATCTGTCAAAGCTTGCACCGACTCCAGCAGGCATCAAGCCTTCTGGTGCGCCCAAGCCACCGACGGCCGCACCGAAAGCCGCAGCCCCCAAAGTTGCAGCCCCCAAAGTCCCGAAGGCCGAGCCCGCCAAGGGCGACGCCTAACCACATCCCGCGCCTGCCGTCATGGCAGACGAAGAAAGAACTAAGGAGAAACAATGCCAAAGATGAAGACGCACTCCGGGTCTAAGAAGCGCTTCAGACTCACCGGAACCGGCAAGCTGATGAAGCAGCGCGCCGGCATGCGACACAACCTCGAGGTCAAGTCCAGCAAGCGCAAGCGTGCCTTGAACGCAGACCAGGTTCTGTCCCCGGCCGACTCCAAGGTAATCAAGAAGCTTCTCGGTAAGTAGTCAACCCATTTGTCGGCTGACTACGCCGACTGTGAACCCATTAAGGAAATAGTGAAATGGCAAGAGTAAAACGGGCGGTAAACGCTCACAAGAAGCGTCGCGTCATCCTTGAGCGTGCAGCCGGTTACCGCGGACAGCGGTCACGTCTGTACCGCAAGGCAAAAGAGCAGGTCACACACTCGCTGGTCTACAGCTTCCGTGACCGCCGCGCACGCAAGGGTGACTTCCGTCGCCTGTGGATCCAGCGCATCAACGCCGCTGCACGCCTCAATGGCCTGACGTACAACCGCTTCATCCAGGGGCTTGACCTTGCTGGTATTGAGGTTGACCGTCGTATCTTGGCTGAACTCGCTGTCAACGAGCCCGCTACGTTTGCGGCTATCGTACAGACCGCCAAGAAGGCACTTCCTGCTGACACGTCAGCACCCAAGGTCCCACAGGTCTAGGGAGCACACTGATGCTCGACAACCCTCGCGCTGCACGCGTGAAAGCGGTTGCGAAGCTAGCCACGAGGGGAGCCCGGTCCGAGACCGGGCTCTTCCTTTTGGAAGGGCCGCAAGCCGTCGCTGAGGCTTTGGCCTACCGACCACAACTCATCGTCGAGCTCTACGCGACTCCGACTGCTCTTGAGCGCTACACGGACATCGCGCAGACGGCCGTCGATGCTGGCGTTGACGTGGAATTCGTGACTGAGTCTGTTCTTGAGGCAATGGCCGACACGGTGACCCCACAGGGATTCATCGCTGTGTGTCACCAGTTCCCCACGGCGCTCAAAGAAATCTTCCAGGACGGACCGAAGCTGGTCGTCATTCTTGAAGAGGTTCGCGATCCCGGCAACCTCGGCACGATCATTCGTGTTGCCGATGCTGCAGGAGCCGACGCCATCATTTTGACGGGGCGTTCCGTAGATCTCTACAACCCGAAGGTTGTTCGATCAACCACGGGGTCACTTTTCCATCTCCCCATCACCATTGATGTTGAGCTGGCTGATGTTCTGCCTCGCGTTCGTGAAGCGGGATTGCAGCTGATTGCTGCGGACATCAAGGGGACCGATTTACCGACTGCTCGCGCAGAGGGCGTCCTTGACGCACCGACGGCGTGGCTTTTTGGCAATGAAGCTCGTGGCTTGTCCGAGGAGCACCTCAAGCTCGCCGAGCGCTCAATCCGCGTTCCTATTTATGGGGATGCCGAATCCATGAACCTTGCAACGGCCGCTGCTGTGTGCCTTTATGAGAGTGCATTTGCTCACAACAAGGCTTAGCTTTCCTGAGTAATTTGCATAAAGTAGCGGCCGCCCTTGAACGGGTGGTCGCTACTTTTGTGTGTGGGGGAGTTCCCGCGAAGACGCAGAACTAACGCTCGACGAGAACCTGTTTGATGCGTGCGGTGTGACCCCGGGTGATGGTGACGCGCGATTTTGCCACGCCGAAATGGTCGGCCAGTGCAAGAATCACGCCCTCGTTCGCGTTGCCGTCAATGGCTTTACCTCGAACAAAAATGGTGAGCTCGCCCTCTTCATCCGTTTCAATGAGAGGTCCCTTGCTGCTTCCGGGTTTCACCCGAACGACAATCTTTAGATCGTCGGTCACTAGTAACGCTCAGGCTCAGGACCCATTTCGAAGCTCCGACCGCGAAGCTCTGTGGGAGTTATTTCTACCCAGACGTACTTAAGGGTGGGAGCGAACGGGGGCAGGGGGAGCCCGTCAAGAATTCCAATCATTCCCTGGGACTCAATCGGGCGAGCGGTTCCGATGACGACGACACTCCAGGCGCTCTTGTCGTCGTAGCCGTCGGCTTCGAAAGCAACGTTTGCTTTCATTGTCAGCTCCAGGAGCTTGGTTCCCTCGGCCGTGCGAAAGTAGACCTTGCCTTCGTATCCAACATAGTTCACCGGAAAAATGTCTGGCTGTTTGCCGACGCTCACGGCGAGGCGTCCCACTGTCTCGCTCGAGAGGAATGTCCACGCCGCGGCTTCGTTCAAGTGCCGAATGGGATTCATGTTGTCGAAGATCATGTTCCATCGTGGCATGAATGTCGTCATCTAGCGAAGGCAAGTGAAGGCTGATCGAAGAGGCTGTGGCAGCTGGCGATTTCTGTGAGCGCTGTTCTCTCACACAGATGTGCCCCTGAAGTGTGAACTGCAGGGGCACAAAAAAGGTGTCAGAAAACATCCTGATCGATTTCTTATGAAGCTCTGACGGGAACCTTAGGCTGCGGTCGCACCCGTCTTGGTTGCGCCGAAGGCGTTGTCACTAACGTCGCCCGCTCGCGCCCACCAAACGATGAGAATGATGATTCCAGCGAGGGGGATGAGAGCAAAAAGAAGATACCAGCCAGAGCGGCCGATGTCGTGCAAACGGCGAACTCCTACGGCAAGCGAGGGAAGCAGAAGTGCCAACGACACGAGGGCACTGACGATGCCGAAGAAGCTTCCCGCGTTACCGCCGGAGAGAACGTTGAAGACCAAGCTGACAAGAACGGTAAAGAGGTAGAACCACCAGAACTCGGAACGGCTCGCGCGGCCGGTGAATCCCGCATAGTTGGTGAGGACGGCTTTGATTGATTCGACAAAAGTCATGGGGGTCTCAATCCTTAGGTTCGTTTACAGGCGGGCACGTGCGGTCACACTCTAGCGTGGCCTCTGGTAGTCTTGGGTAGTTGCCGTCTAACGGCCGCGGAAAAAGAGAGCCACAACATCAGGTTGGTGGCACCGCGCAACGAGTTATAAGAGAGGGGATCCCAACTATGGCACTTGAACAAGACGTCAAAAAGGTGATCATCGAAGAATACGCAACGCACCCCGGTGACACAGGGTCCCCCGAAGTTCAGATTGCTCTTCTCACGAGGCGTATCACTGACCTAACGGAGCACCTCAAAGAGCACAAGCATGACCACCACTCACGTCGTGGACTCCTCATCCTTGTTGGTCAGCGTCGTCGTCTGCTCGGATACCTTTCCACAGTTGACATCACGCGTTACCGCACGCTCATTGGGCGTCTCGGGCTTCGCCGTTAAGTAACGGTCGCTAGTTATCGCTCGATTGTTCATCTCGAACTTTTGATTCTTGTCATTTGGGTCGGTCTCCACACGGGGATCGGCCCATTTGTCTGTTAACGTCGCCAATTTACCGAAGGTTAATGTGCCTCAGGGGGCATTATCAGCGCATTCTGCTACTCTAGAAGTAGGAGTAGGCAGTCAGTTAGCTGGTCTTCGGTGGTGGTTTCCCGACTCGGTCGGTGGATTTCTACTGGTGGCCAGCACAGAGCCTCATCAAAGCCCCGCTATTGTTGCGTGTTTTTCATGTCTTTGTTCTGCCTTGCATTGCTCCGTTGTATGAGTCGTTTTCCACACGGGAGGACGACGATAAACAAAGGAGAAAGACCTTAATGGAAGGTCCAGAAATCAAGTTCGCCGAGGCAGTCCTCGACAACGGTAAGTACGGCAAGCGCGTTATCCGCTTCGAAACCGGTCGCCTCGCTCAGCAGGCTCAGGGCGCAGTAGCGGCCTACCTCGACGAAGAGACCATGTTGCTGTCAGCCACTTCGGCTAGCAAGCAGCCCAAAGACAACTTTGACTTCTTCCCCCTCACGGTGGATGTAGAAGAGCGTAGCTACGCTGCCGGCAAGATTCCCGGCTCATTTTTCCGTCGCGAGGGTCGACCCTCGACCGAGGCCATCCTGGTATGTCGCCTCATCGACCGCCCCTTGCGTCCCTCGTTCGTTGAGGGCCTCCGCAACGAGGTACAGATTGTCATCACGGTTCTGTCGATTGCCCCTGGCGAGTTCTACGACGCACTGGCGATCAACGCTGCCAGCGCATCCACCCAGATCTCGGGACTGCCTTTCAGCGGCCCCATTGCCGGTGTGCGCCTCGCGCTCATCGACGATCAGTGGGTAGCATTCCCCACCATCGACCAGCTCAAGTTGGCCGTCTTTGACTTGATCGTTGCTGGTCGCGTCGTTACCGATGCCAAGGGCAACGAAGACGTCGCAATCATGATGGTGGAAGCAGAAGCTACCGAAGGTAGCTGGGACCTCATCAAGGCTGGCGCCAAGAAGCCCAATGAGGCTGTTGTCTCTGAAGGCCTCGAGGCATCCAAGCCTTTCATCACCGCTCTGGTCAAGGCTCAGGTTGAGCTTGCTGCTCAGTCGGCTAAGGAAATCGCGAACTACCCGGTCTTCCTTCCTTACACCGACGAGGTTCTCGCCGCTGTAGAGGCCATTGCGCACGAAGAGCTCAAGACGGTCTACGTCATCGCTGACAAGGTTTCGCGTCAGAACGCTGACGACGAGCTGAAGGCACGCGTCAAGGCAGCAATTGCTGCCAAGGTTGAAGCTGGCGAGCTCCCCGAGAGCGCCAACTCACAGGTCGGTGGCGCGTACAAGTCGGCAACGAAGAAGGTCGTTCGCGACCGCATCCTCACTGAGGGCATCCGTATGGATGGTCGTGGCTTGGCTGACATTCGTGCCCTTGACGCTGAAGTTCAAGTTATTCCTCGTGTTCACGGAAGCGCAATCTTCCAGCGCGGCGAGACCCAGATCTTGGGTGTCACCACACTGAACATGTTGAAGATGGAACAGCAGATCGACTCGCTTTCCCCCATCACCTCCAAGCGCTACATGCACCACTACAACTTCCCGCCTTACTCGACTGGTGAAACCGGTCGCGTAGGAACGCCGAAGCGTCGCGAGATCGGGCACGGCTTCTTGGCCGAGCGCGCCCTCGTGCCAGTGTTGCCTGCTCGTGACGAGTTCCCTTACGCCATCCGCCAGGTATCTGAGGCTCTCAGCTCCAACGGTTCGACGTCGATGGGTTCCGTTTGCGCCTCGACTCTGTCGCTGCTCAACGCTGGTGTGCCTCTGCGCGCAGCTGTTGCCGGCATCGCCATGGGCCTTGTTTCTGACACCGTCAATGGCGAGACGCGCTACGCAGCGCTGACCGACATCCTGGGTGCCGAAGACGCGCTCGGTGACATGGACTTCAAGGTTGCCGGTACATCCGAGTTCATCACGGCTATTCAGCTCGACACCAAGCTCGATGGCATTCCTGCCTCCGTTCTTGCCAGCGCGCTGAACCAGGCCAAAGATGCTCGTACCGCGATCCTCGCCGTTCTCAACGCTGCTATCGAAGGTCCCGACGAGATGGCCCCCACGGCGCCTCGCGTGATTAGCGTGCAGATTCCCGTTGACAAGATCGGTGAGCTCATCGGGCCCAAGGGCAAGACGATCAACTCGATCCAAGACGAGACCGGAGCCACGATTTCGATCGAGGAAGACGGAACTGTCTACATCGGCGCTGTTGATGGTGCGTCGGCTGAGGCAGCTCGTGCCCAGGTCAACGCCATCGCGAACCCCACCAACCCTGAGGTTGGCGAGCAGTTCCTGGGTACGGTCGTCAAGATCGCTACCTTCGGTGCGTTCGTCTCATTGCTTCCGGGCAAGGACGGCCTGCTGCACATCTCTGAGGTGCGCAAGCTCGCTGATGGTAAGCGTGTCGAGAACGTCGAAGACGTGCTCTCCGTTGGCCAGAAGGTTCTCGTTGAAATCACCAAGATCGATGACCGTGGAAAGCTTTCTCTTGCTCCCGTTCTCGAGGGCGACGCAGCTGCTGCAGCTGACGACGCTGAGGGTGAAGAGGCGTAACAGCTCTCTGCAATAACCCCACGTTCTGAGCTTCACTGCTCTGAGCTGCTTAACGGATGCTCGTTCCCTTTACCGGGGGCGGGCATCCGTTTTTTGGTATTTATGGTACTTTTCGGTTGTGACAAACATCATCGCAGTTGCCCCGGTCCTTGCAGAAAATGTTTATGAGCAGTCTGTTATCGCCGATGAACTCGCACCGTTAGTGACGAGTGATCGAGGCAAACAAGCGGTCATGAAACGCCTCCACTCGTCGAGCAAAATTGCGACTCGTCACACAATTCTTCCCCTTGAGTCCTATCGCAGTCTGACGTCTTTTTCAGAGGCAAATGACCTGTTCATCACATCTGGAACAGACCTTGCGGAAAAGGCAATTCGACTAGCGCTCCAGAAGAGCAATCTCGTGGCCGCCGACATCGACTTTTTCTTTTTTACTTCTGTCACAGGGATCTCCGCACCCTCTCTCGACGCCATCTTGGCTGCGCGCCTGGGCATGAGATCAAACGTCAAAAGAGTTCCATCTTTTGGTTTGGGCTGCGTGGCGGGAGCGTCTGCCTTGGCCAGAGTTCACGATTACCTCAGCGGGCATCCTAAGGAGATTGCACTCGTTGTTTCTCTTGAACTGTGTTCACTCACGATTCAGCGTAACGATTCCTCTATGGCAAATCTTGTTGCCAGCGGGCTGTTCGGTGACGGTGCAACGGCCGTTATCTTGGCGGGTGAAGAATCTGGGCTAGAGACAGGCCCGGGGTGTCCCGAAATCATTGCCACCGGGAGTCGGCTCTACCCCGAGACGACCGATGTCATCGGCTGGAATGTCGGTTCGAGTGGATTCCGCATTGTTTTGTCTGCGGGTGTTCCGGCGGTCATCGAACAAAACTTAGCCAACGACGTGGCCAATTTACTGGCCCCGCACGGACTCTCTTCGCTCGACGTCTCCGTCTGGGTGGCCCACGCGGGCGGTCCACGAGTTCTCGAAGCGTTTGAGACCAGTCTTGACCTCACCGCGGGTCAATTGCATCGAAGTTGGTCCTCCATGAATCGAGTGGGCAATCTTTCTTCATCTTCCGTTCTGCACGTGCTCGGCGACACGCTCGAAGCCCAGGATGCCGCTCCCGGCGCGTATGGGCTCCTTTTTGCACTTGGTCCCGGAGTGTCTTCGGAGATTATCCTGATGAAGTGGCCCGAGGCCGTTGCAGAGGACGTTGCAGAGGCCGATGCAGAGACAGAGGAAGCAGCATGAGCGAAATTCTTTTCTTCCTCTTGATCCTCGCCACCGGGGCTGAAAGAATCGCTGAGCTTGTTGTCTCGAAGAGAAACGCCGCGTGGTCGTTTGCTCGAGGTGGGGTTGAGTTCGGTCGTGGGCACTTTCCCCCGATGGTGGCACTCCATACGGCTCTACTCTTGGCCTGTCTCGCGGAGGTCTCTTTCTCAAACAGCCCCTTTATTCCGTGGCTTGGTTGGCCCATGCTTGCCCTCGTGTTTGCGAGCCAGGGGCTGAGATGGTGGTGCATTGCGTCGCTGGGGTCTCGATGGAACACACGGGTTATCGTCGTGGGTAATCTGCCTCTGGTCATGAAGGGCCCGTATCGATGGCGGTGGCTGAGGCATCCCAATTATGTGGCCGTCGTCGTCGAAGGTTTTGCGCTGCCGCTTGTTCACTCCGCGTGGGTGACGGCCCTCGTGTTCACCGTGCTGAATGCAATCCTTTTGCTGGCCGTTCGGATTCCTTCCGAAAACAAGGCACTCGCTACTATTTCGTCATGACAGTCGACGTAGATGTTTTGGTTGTGGGTGGCGGCCCCGTCGGGCTTGCCGCGGCTATTGAGGCGCGCCTCGAGGGAATGTCTGTCGTGGTGGTCGCACCCCGATTCGGCTCTCAAGACAAGGCATGTGGCGAAGCCCTCATGCCCGGTGCCGTAGAGGCCTTGCTGAGGATTGGCGTGTTGGTTGAGGGGCATCCCATCGCCGGGTTTGTCTACGCGAGTCCCACGCGCTCCGTGGAACACCGTTTTAGCGGCGCGCATGGGGTGGGGGTTCGTCGAACGGGGCTCAGTGACGCCTTGACGGCGAGGGCGCAGGAGCTCGGCGTGCAATTTCGCAGCGGCACCGTGGTCGCTGTTCAGCAATCCTCGGCGTCTGTGACGACACGCATCCGCTCGCTGGAATCACAGGTAGCCTCAGAAAGCATCGAAGCTGCGTGGGTTCTCGCGTGCGACGGATTGCATTCGCCCGTTCGCAAGCTCCTCGGCCTGGAGAAACCCTCCTCTCAGGTTCGTGGCGGGAGACGGTTTGGGCTTCGTCGACATTTTGAGATTGAGCCGTGGACCGATCTCGTCGAAGTTCATTGGGCCCGGTCTTCAGAGGTTTATGTGACTCCCGTTGCGTCAAACATTGTGGGCGTAGCTACTCTGGGTCCTCCCGGCATCAATTTTGACGACGAAATTGCCGCAATATCAGCTCTAAAAAGCCATCTACGAGGAGCCGAGCCCGTCAGTGAGCTTCGTGGCGCAGGGCCGCTCTTGCAGAAAACGCTCCGTCGTGTTGAGGGCAGGGTACTCCTCGTTGGTGATTCTTCCGGGTACGTAGATGCACTGACGGGTGAAGGCTTGCGGGTTGGTTTTGCCCAAGCGCAAATAGCCGTAGCGGCCCTCCTCAGCGGGGATTCCAGGGCTTACGAAAAGGGTTGGATTAGATGCACGCGTGATTACCGCATGCTGACGACGGCACTTGTCCGAACGGCTCAATCACCCCTGCGATCGGCTGTCGTGCCGATGGCGTCGACGATGCCGTGGTTATTTGGCGCGGTTATTCAGCGATTGGCCCGCTAGCGGCTCTTTATCGCCACAATTCCATCCGGTCACGAACGCACCGCCATACCCCGGGGTAGCGGAACGTCGATTGCCAGCCACATGTGGAACACAACAACCTCGATTACCATGAGG
>JBLHYZ010000016.1:0-11190 GCA_047631115.1 Alpinimonas sp.
CCAAAAGAAAAGTGGGGCGCAGGCTTCTCGCCCCGCGCCCCACCCATTCTTTCTGCTAGGTCAGAGTTATTTTCTCGGGCTGGACGCTCGGTTCATCCGTGTTGTCATCCGTGTTCTCATCCGTGTCGTCATCAGGGTTGTCGTCAGCGAAGGTTCCTGCCTGTGCGGCAACGGCGGGCTTGCGGATTCGCAAAATCGCGAAGAAGACGACCCCAACGATAAGCGCCACGATGAAGTAGATCGGTAGAGAATCCAACGGAGTTGCTGGAATCGGCCAAACGTTGCGATAGAAGACGTACAGCAGTGACAGGGCGCCCACGATTCCGAGGACCATCGTAAAGATGACGTTTTTACCCTTCGTTTTCTTCAAAAAGATTGGCGCGCCAATGCAGACCAAGATGTAAGAAAACATGTAGCCAAACACACCGACAGTGTCGATGTAGGTGGTGGCGCCCAGCGGCGCAACGCCAAGGGAGAGCACAATTGCCATGGGGAGAAACACGAGAGGAATTATCGTGTAAATGGCGCGCGCTGGTGTGCGGTGTTTGGGGTGTGCCTGGCCAAACCAAGACGAAATCAACCCCTCGTTACCCCACGCGAACAGAAGGCGAGCAGCAACCGTCATGCAGGCGATAACCACTGCCATGAAGGACGCAGCGAAACCAAGGTTAAGCAGGGGCACGAATCCGTCTAGACCGTATTGTGCGGCCAAGTCATCCATCGGGGAAAGACTCTTTCCAAGCCCCTCGGCACCGCCCTCAAATGCCGCCACCTGAACGTACGTGGCAAAGATATAGAGGATTCCAGCAAAGATGGCCCCGCGACGAATTGCCCGTGGAATGGCGCGGTAAGGGTCCTGTGCCTCTTCACCCAGCGCCGCAGCGCTCTCGAATCCAACGAATCCCAGAATGGCAAGAACAACCGCAAATACCATGCCGTCGAAGGTTGCGTCCGTAAGAGTGAGCTGCGCGCTGTCGAAGATATTGCCACTGCTGACAATGACAATAACCAACATGACGATGATCACAATGATGGAGAGAACTTCGAGTGTCGCTGAAACGCGAGCCGCAATACGCACTCCCGAAATGGTCAAGTACACGGCTATGGCCAGCAGGATTGCGTCCAGGACAATTTGCCCCACCATGGGTTGGAAAAGGTTCGCACCGAGCCCCTCTAAGAACGCCGACGCGAAGAATCCCGCTCCAGCGAGGGAGCCTGAGGCGATGGCGATCACACCGATAAAGAGGGCCCATCCGGTGACCAGGCTGCCCCACGGGCCAAGCGCAGGACGAACCAGCGAATACAGCGACCCAGCTCCGGCACGCCTGCGAGCAAAGACCGCTACGGTATGAGCAACGATCAAGATGATGCCCATGCCAATAACGAAAGAAAACCAGGCACCGTTGCCTGCATAAAGAGCCATGACCCCTGGGCCAAAGGCGATGACCGCACTTGGGGCGATGTTGGCGACGCTTTGCGCCAGGACTTCAAAGGGGGTCACGCTTCGTCGCGCGAGTCCTCCCGAATGATCAGCTACTTTGGTGGTCATTTTTTCCTCCATGGGGTTTTGGGTTGATGAATTATTGTGCAGTGATTTATGGAATGAGAAGTTGTCGAAGGGCCAGGCCGGAGTTGAGATCATCCAAAGCGGCCTTAGCCTCCCTCAGAGGTCGCCTAGCAGAGACCATGGATTCGAGATTAAGATCCCCCGACATCATTTCGTCGACAAGGCGCGGAATGTCGCGCTGGGGCACGGTCGAACCATAGTTGCAGCCGAGAATTCGCTGGTCAGCTTCGGCAAGGACCAGCGGGTCAAACTGAGCTGTTTGCCCGGTGGGAGGCAGCCCGACAACAACAGCGCTACCACCAAGGCCCAAAGCGCCGATCGCCTGTTCGGTCGTGGCAATCTTGCCAATGGCATCAAAGACATAATCAAGGCCCTCTGGAACAAGGGCTTTCATTTCTGCTGCGACGTCCATTCCGGGGGTTACAAGCAGCATGTGGGTCGCTCCCAGCTTCTTGGCAAGGTCAAGCTTCTCTTGGGAGAGGTCGACCGCGAGAATTTTCGACGCCTTCTCCAAACGCGCTCCCTGAATGACCGAGAGTCCGACACCTCCGCATCCAATCACGGCAGCCGTGGACCCGGAAACAAAGTGGGCGGTGTTTCGTACCGCCCCAACCCCGGTTGCAATGGCGCAGCCCACCAAGGCGATCAAATCGAGAGGCGCATCCGAACGGACTTTAATGGCACCGGATTCAGGGACGATCGCATATTCCGCGAAGGAAGAAACCCCAAGGTAATGGTGAAGAGGTTTTCCTGCTTGCGAGAGGCGACTGGTTCCGTCATAGAGAACACCGCCGGGAGCAACGACGTTGGCAACCATCTCGCACTGTGCAGGGCGGCCAAGAATGCAATAGCGGCAGACGCCGCAGTTGGGAACCCAGGAGAGTACGACGTGGTCTCCTACGGCAAGCGATGTGACGCCCTCGCCCAGTGCCGAAACGACGCCGGAACCCTCATGCCCCATCACCAAGGGAAGGGGCACATCCCACTCTCCGCGCAAAATGTGCAGGTCGGAATGGCACACTCCCGCCGCCGAGATTTTGACGGCAACTTCACCGGGGCCGGGGTCGGCGAGTTCAACGTCGGCAATGGCGACATCTGTGCCGTTAAAAACGATGGCCTTCATTTTTACCCCTTGTGATGGTGCATATTGCCAACAACCTCGGACAAATAACCCCTGGCGTTTAGTGACACTAATCGATACAGTGACATGTTTTGTGACACAAAACAAGAGCGGCGCGGCATTCACGCATTATGCGTAAGAATAAGCGCATGAATAAGCCCGGCACTGAAGCTCGTGGAATGGAGACCGTTGGTCCCCAACTCCGCATCGTTCGGGTGGAGAAAGGACTCTCCGTCACGAGCGTTGCCGAGCTGGCGGGGGTAACAAAAGGTTTCTTGAGCCTGGCCGAGCGCGGAAAAACGCGTGTGTCTGTTCCCGTACTTTTGCGCATCTGCGAGGTCCTGAAAATCTCGATTGGTTCCCTCTTCAACTACCCTCAAGAAGCGGTTGTCCACGGTGGAGTTCCGCTGTACATGGGTGGTGTGGATCTGCAGGAATACCTGCTCACTCCAGTGGATGAAAAAAACGTTCAAGTTATGCGCACGACAATGCAGCCCGGCGGTGGTTCCGATGGCGCCTACACGCTCGAAGCCGAATCCATCTTCGTCGTCGTGACGCAGGGACAGCTCTTTCTCGACATCGAAGGCGAGGAGCGAATTCTGGAGACCGGGGATTCAACGACTTTTTCGGCCCGCAAGTCGCACAACTGGCACAACCCCCTCGACACGGAAAGCCAAGTTCTCTGGGTCATCTCCCCGCCGCTACCCTTCGAGCAAAAAGACGTGTTGGTCAGTAGGCCCGGCTTCGTTTCACACACGCCGCGTTCGGCCCGCAGGCCCTAACCAGCTTGAACATGGAGCCCCCTGCGGACACGCCTGACACTGTCGAGGGTTAGCGACCGTGAGCGGCTGCGCTGATTGCTATGGCTGTGGCTGTGGCTCGAGAGCGCATACTGAACACATGAGTTTTGAGAATCCGTCATCGACCAACCCCGAGTCCGTATGGGATTACCCTAGGCCTCCCGCCGTGGTTGCCACCGATGAACACGTAATTGTGACCCACAACGGTCGCGTCATATTAGACACCACCCGGGCGCTACGAGTTCTCGAAACGAGCCACCCGCCTACCTACTACCTTCCGCTGGCCGACATGGCCCCCGGTGTGATCGAGCAGGTATCCGGCAACACTGTCTGCGAGTTCAAGGGCAAGGCAACGTACGGCGATCTGGTCGTGGAGGGCAAACGAATTGAACGCGCTATGTGGTGGTACGAGAAGCCGTGGGCCGGATTTGAGCAGCTCAAGGGTTATTTCGCGCTCTACCCGGGCCTTGTCGATCAGTGCACAGTGGACGGCGAAGTTGTTCAGGTGCAAGAAGGTGATTTTTATGGCGGATGGATTACCTCTCGCGTGAAGGGCCCCTTTAAGGGTGCCCCCGGAACGCTCGGCTGGTAGCCACGGGAGCCACCCCAAAAAACGAGAGAAACGTTTATGGTGGTCCTTCAGTGCGCTGAGCGAAGGGGTAGCACCGTCACCAGTTCTTCACAATGGACCACTGAGTAGCTTCTTCAAGCAGGGCCTGCAGACCGGCTGCGTCCACTCGAGCGCGAGCGATGCTCACAGTGCTGCTGACATCGATGGCCATCGGTGGCGCCTCGCCGAACTTGGGAACGTCAATGTGCACTCGTGAGCCGTCCGGCAACGCCACGAAGGGCTCAGCCGAATTTTGCTGCTGAACGAACGTTCCTGCGACGACAGCAACCCTCTCAAGGGCCTCTCGCTTGGTGATGGCTTCATGCACCACAATCGTTGCAATGAAGCTCATTGAGTAGCCAGGTGCTCGGCAAAAAATAGCTCGATGCGGCGCCACGCGTCTGCCGCTTCCTCGGGGTAGGGCTTCATTCCCACCACCTTGCTCATGATGGGACGCAGGACTTTGGGGCCTGCAGGTCCCGTGTTCATGAAGGCATGATTGGCATTCGGATATTCCTTGATGTCGTGCGCAATGTCGGCTTTCGTGAGAGCGAATTCCATCTGCGCGGCAGCACCCTTCAGCGAGTTGTCTTTAGCCCCATAGGAACCGATGATGGGGCATGCTCCCACCAAGCTCGCGTCGAGGTCCTTGGGCATCATTCCGTAGTTGACCGCCGCTGCATCGAAGCCATGGTTGGCCAGCTGCAGTGCGAATCCACCGCCCATGCAGAAACCGATGACACCTATTTTGCCGGTGCAATCCGTGCGTGAAAGAAGAAGATTGCGGGCTGCGGCGACATCATCGAACGCCTGTCCTTTACCTGCCGTCAGGGCGCGAAAGGTCGCCATCAAGCACCGGCGAGCGCCCCCGCGGCTAAAGAGGTCGGGCATGAGAACGAGGTAACCGGCACTGCATAACCGTTCAATCTGAGCGCGCATGTTCTCTTCGATACCAAAGACCTCGTGAACCATGATCGCCGCCGGAAAGGGGCCTGGCCCATCGGGAACCGCGATTATTCCATGCAACTCACCGATGCCGTCGGTTGTGGGGATAAGGATGTCTGTGATGTTCACGCGTTATGCCTTGGTCGAAAGGACCGTGGCCGAGGAGACCGTGGCCGAGGGGACCGTGGCCGAGGTGCGGGTCATAAGTTTTGCGAGGAGAAGCCCGAGGAAGGCGATGAGCCAAATGATGAGGGCGATGCCCATCACGTAGACAACGACGCCGGTGACACCATTGGGGCCATTCGGATCGAGGAAGGGGTAAGGCCACCAGCCCGTGATTGCCCCACGCACCATGGTGAACGCCAACCAGGCAAAAGGATAGAGCAGAGCCCACAAAGCAGCGCGAAGTCGAAGAGCCTGGCGCCCCGAGGCGACGATCCAGTCCACCACTAACAGGATTGGTGCCCACACGTGCAGGACCTCGTTGGGCCAGACGGGCCACGCGTAACCAGGGGTGGAAGGAAGGTCACGCAGGAGAACGTTGTAAACCACGCACGCGATGACGGCGTAGGCCAAAACGCTCACCCGAACGATGGTGAAGAGCCGCGTGTCGCGCCGAGTGCGCCAGGCAACGTGGCCTCCCACAGCAAACACAACCACACACATCAGCATCGACTGAATGGTGAAGTACGAGAAGTATTCTTCGGGGGCGAAAACATTGTTGCGCACACGATCAATAACTTGATACGCCACTGCGGCGAAGACGACGATCGCGAGGACGAGACGAAAAATGGCGACGACCCGTCGCGCCGAAGAAGGGGTTTCCGGGAGTGTCATGAGAGAGAGACTAGCAATCCTCGCACTCAACCGAGAGGTTCTTGGGGCATCCGATCACGATCGTAGGTAATCTCGGTGAATCCGTGGGCGAAAGGTGTACCCGAGGGATCGAGCCCTACAAAGACAATACGGTCCACCGTCAAGATGGGTTTTCGGGTAATCATGTTGCGCACGGCCGCTCTCATCGTCATGGAGGAGGTGCCAAAAGCGGTGGCCTGCAACCCCATCTCGATAACGTCGCCCTGCACGGCCGAGCTGACAAAGTTGATCTCTGACATGAACTTCGTCACGACGCGGCGGTTACCCAGCTGCACAATCGCGTAGATCGTGGCTTCTTCGTCAATCCACTTGAGCAGGCTTCCACCAAAGAGAGTGCCATTAGCATTCAGATCTTCGGGGCGCACCCACTTGCGCGTGCGAAAGTTGATCTCCAGGGGGTTATTTTCCAGCTCAGCCATGGGGCAACTTTATCGTCCCTAAGATGACGGAGCCGCCGCTACTGTCGACGCGGCCAACTGGAATTGAAACGGAAATTGGTGCTGGAAGAAGAACACCATAACCGCGACTAACTGGCGGGCGTCTCGCCCAACCTGGTTGCAACGAGAGCCGCATGGTCAACCTCGGTAATGTCGGCGTAGCTCACGGCAAAAGCCGCAATTGCTGCATCGAACTCACTGGTGTCGCCGAGGTAACCGCTAATGATGGAGGCATCCCCCGCACGGGCATGTGCCCTCGCTAAGACGGCACCACAGATTTGGCCGTAGACCCGCAGCCCGTGCTCATCGAGCAACGTGGCGTCGATGGAACCTTTCATGTCCCACAGCTGGCGGAAATAAAAGTCGTAAGGAGCCGATGGTCCACCGTGACACCACCCCAAGAAGGGGTCACTGGCCGATTGCATCATGCGTTGCCCGGCCACCACGCGCTCGCCGCTGTTGGCATATTCACTCTCACCCGCATAGGGCTCCAACACGGAGGCTCCGGCCTGCTTAGCTTGAAGAACCATCGGCTCGCCGTCTCCAGACTCCAACAAGATGACGTAAGCCCGGGTGCCCACACTGCCGACGCCCACTACTTTGAACGCGAAGTCCACGAAAGAGTACCGGCCCACGAGAGCTGCCCGATCCGATTGGAGCGTGCTGACATAGTCGGCGAAAACGGGAGCCAACACCTCGACAACGGTGCCAAATTCTCCATCAGCGACCGGGGTCAAAATGGGTGGGTCTGAGCGGAACTGCCGCTTTCCATCGATGATCTCAGTGAGCTTCAGAATGGCTGAGTCAGAATTCTTGCGCTTGGCCTTGTCACTGGCTTTAACCAGCGCACGGCGGATATCCGACTTTTTGAGCTGCGACACCATCCACTCGACGTCGACTCGGGTGTACCAAACGTCAAGCGTCTCGCGCTCGCTGAACGCTTGCATCCACTCTCGATAGGACTGGCCCACACTTTGGCTCGCCCGCAGAACTTCTTCGGGGGAGAACCCGTTGCCACGAGCGGCGATGGCAAAGCTGGCCGCGAGACGCTTCACATCCCACTCAAAAGGGCCGGGCAGTGTTTCATCAAAGTCGTTGAGATCAAAAACGAGGCTGCGTTCCTGCGAGGCAAACATGCCGAAATTTGCTAGGTGCGCATCCCCGCACAACTGCACGCGGATACCCGAGTTTGGTGTTAACGAAAGATCGCTGGCCATAACGGCTGCCGCGCCCCGAAGAAAGGCAAACGGATTAGTCGCCATGCGCTGATAGCGAAGGGGCACGAGGTCTGTGTTGCGCACCTCTTCTTGCCCGCGCAGAATCGCAATCGAATCCGGGCGTTCAGCGAGGGAGGGCGTCATGGCTTGACCGGCGAGGGAGGCCTGCAAACGCAAACGCTCCCCCACCATTCGCCGCTCGGCTCGCGTGGGGCGGGCCCGATGAAAAAGTTCTTTTGCCGCTTCGGTCGACAGCGCTGTCGTCATGGTTTTTCCCTATTTACTTGAAAGCCACGATCAGTTCGACTTCGACGGGAGCATCAAGAGGCAAGACCGAGACACCAACGGCGCTGCGGGCATGGGCGCCAATGTCGCCAAAGATTTGACCCAGCACTTCGGAGGCTCCGTTAATAACGCCAGGCTGACCCGTGAAATCAGGATGCGAAGCGACGAACCCCGTCACCTTAACGATGCTCGTGATGCGGTCGAGCGACCCAATAACGGACTTCACCGCGGCAAGGGCGTTGAGAGCCGAAATGCGGGCATACTCCTTCGCGTCCGCGGCAGGAACCAGGCCCTGGCCATCCCCTACTTTGCCTGTGGCAGGCAAGGCGCCCGAAACCATTGGGAGTTGTCCCGCGGTGAAAACAAGGTCTCCCTGCACGACAGCGGGAACGTAGGCAGCCACGGGCGCAACGAGATCTGGGAGATCAATTCCCAGCTCAGATAGGCGCAAATCGATCAAAGACATGATGCTGCTTCCTACTCTGCGAGGGTGCGCTTGAGGTATGCCACGAGGCCACCTTCGGGGCCAGTAATGATTTGAACCAGCTCCCAACCTTCGGATCCCCAGGTATTGAGGATGGCCGTGGTGTTGTGGATGATCAGCGGTGTCGTGATGTACTCAAACTTGGTGGCAGACATGGATGTCCCTTCGGTTATTTCTCAGCAAAATCGGGTTAACATTGATTCTATGTCTGCCCGAAAAACGTTCAAGCCTGGTGTCGTCGGAGCCGTTCTCGCTTTTGTGGGAATGAGCGCAGTTGCGTCGGTTCTTGTTGCTGCTGCCGTGACCCCTGCAATCGCTGTCACCGGCCTCACCGCCAACAGCACGTTGGGTATATTCGACAACCTCCCTGATTACCTCGCCATTGGCGACTTGGCCGAGAAGACAAGCATCTACGCCACGGCCGCAGATGGCTCAGAAGTCTTGCTGGCGTCTTTCTACGCCCAGGATCGCCAGGAAGTCACCTGGGATCAGGTCTCCGATTTCGTCAAAGACGCTGCAATAGCGACGGAGGATCCTCGGTTCTATGAGCACGGTGGCATCGACCTCATGGGGACCGTGCGAGCGGCCTTGAGCAACTCTGCCGGTGGAGATGTGCAGGGTGGATCATCAATCACTCAGCAATACGTCAAGAACGTCCTCGTTCAAAAAGCTGAAGAAATCTCCGATCCTGCTGAACGCGCCGCCGCTTTTAAGGCCGCCACCGAAACGAGCATCGACCGCAAGCTGAAGGAAATGAAGCTCGCCATTGGTGTCGAGCAGGATTACAGCAAGCAAGATATTTTGATGGGCTACCTCAACATTGCTTCCTTCGGGGGCCGCGTTTACGGCATCGAATCGGCCGCGCAGCACTATTACGGCGTGAGTGCGAAAGACCTCACGTTGGCCCAGTCCGCCAGCTTGATGGCTACGGTCAACAACCCCAACAACCTGCGGGTTGACATGCCTGACAACATCGAAGAGAACCAGAATCGTCGTGACTACGTTCTGAACCGCATGCTTTCCGAAGAAAAAATCTCGCAAAAGCAGCACGATGAAGCAGTGGCAGAGCCCGTCACCCCCAATATTGTGGAGGCCAGCACCGGCTGCCAGACCGCCGGCGGTTCCGCTTTCTTCTGCGACTACGTGACATGGACTATCAAGAACGACCCCGCCTTTGGTGATACTGCTGACGAACGCTGGACTGCTTTTCAACGCGGTGGTTGGAAAATCATGACCACCCTCAACCTCGATGTTCAGGCAGCTTCCATTGCCGCTATCGACGCCAATGTTCCCAAGGTTATTGACGTGGGTGACCTCGCCGCTACGTCGGTTTCTCTTCAGGTGGGCACTGGCCGCATCCTTTCGATGGCACAAAGCAAGGACTACTCGAACGACCCCGAGGTCATCGCCGCAGGCGGCGGTAACTTCACCTCCGTCAACTACAACACCGACAGCGCGTTCGGCGGATCAACCGGGTTCCAGGTTGGCTCAACGTACAAGCTGTTTGTGCTTTCCGAATGGCTTAAGGCCGGCCACGGTCTGAACGAATCCGTTGCGGGTTCAGTCAAGACCTGGAACATGTCCGAGTTTACGAACAGCTGTGACGGCACCGGTGGGCCCACATGGCGACCCACGAACTACTCAGGTGGTGGCCAAACGGCGACGGTTCAGGTCGCGCTGAACAACTCGTGGAACACTAACTTCATCACGATGGCTTCCAAACTCGATCTTTGCAACATCCGCAAGGATGCCGAGTCCCTTCTCGTTCACCGCGCCGACGGCAACCAGCTCACCAGTAACCCGTCCGCCGTTCTGGGAACCAACGAGATTGCGCCGATGACAATGGCAACAGCAGTTGCCGGCATCGCTAACGGAGGCATGACCTGCCACCCCATCGCCATCGACAAAATTACTGACCGCAACGGCAAGGACATTCCACCGCCCACGGCGGACTGCGTTCAGGCGCTGCCGACCAACGTGGCAAATACGGTTGCCTTCGGCATGACAAAGGTGCCCACGGCTACTGCGCAATGGTCCCCCACCGGCGACGGTGTGCCCTACATCGCCAAGACCGGTACCTCCGAGTACTCGGAGCACAACTGGATGCTCGGCTCCACCACGGCCGTTTCCACCGCCGTGTGGTTTGGTAACGTCTCGGGGCACACTCCCGCAATCCAATTCGTTCAGGCGCCATACATCATGGTGCAGCATATGTGGCGTGACATCATGCGCGTTGTCAATCCGATTTACGGCGGAGGAGAATTTGGCGCCCCCGATGCTGCGCTCGTTTCAGGCAAATCCATTTCTGTTCCTGATGTCAAGGGGCTCAACCTAGCTCAGGCCAAGTCGCTCATTGAGAGCGTCGGCTTCACCTTTGAGGACGGCGGTGCTGTCGATTCAGAGCTTCCTGCGGGATCCGGTGTTAACACCGAGCCTGCCGCCGGAACCACGACGGCAATGGGGACCCCGGTCAAGTACTTCTCCAGTAACCAGGCACTCGTCGACGGTCCGCCAAGCACCCTTGGCAAGACAGAGGCCGCAGCGCGATCTGCTCTCACAGGATGGACTGTCACGGTAATGAGAGCGCCGGCACCCTCACCCACAGCATGCTCGAGCCCCGCTCCCAGCTCCACTCCACCCCCTACCCCGGCGACAGTACCGAGTTCGTGTCCAGTGCCAAACCCAGATCAGGGCAAGGTCATTGCGCAAGACATCACTGGTGGATTTGCTAAGCCAGGGGCCACCGTCACGATTACTGTTCAGGGTTAGACCGTGACGCGCGGAAGCGGCGGGCGCGATGCGCTCGTCGCCCTCGGGCTCGTTGCCCTCGGAACGCTCGTGTGGGCTTC
>JBLHYZ010000017.1:0-11106 GCA_047631115.1 Alpinimonas sp.
GCCACGACGCCTATACGGGCACGGGCCGTGAACTCCTGAATGACCCTAAGGTCATCGGGCTCTACCTCGGCACCCTCGGCGAGTAAAAACTGCCGCTAGAACCACCCAAGACCCCCTAACCTAGGTGAGGGGGTCTTGGCATGTCCCAGCCCCTGAGGTGGGCACTGAAGCCCTTAGAGGTGTTTCCGGAATGCGGTCTCTTCTGCGGCAAGCAGAACAGGCCCCGGCTTCCGCCGGGGCCTGTTCTTCGATCAAGCTAGGTGAACTAGTTGATGCGTGTGTACATGTTGTCGGCACCGTACTGGTAGACACCAATGACAGCTTCGGTGGGGTCACCGTTATCGTCGAAGGTGATCTTCGAAGAGACACCGTCGTAGTTGATGGCTTCACCCTTGTTGATGAGATCAGCACATTCAGCAAAAGAGGTGCAGACCGTTCCAGACCCGCCCGAGATCTCTTGCATCTTTGCGGCAATGTCGACACCGTTGGTCGAACCAGCAGCGAGCGAAGCAAGAGCAACAAGGTTGACAGCGTCGTAGGACTCACCGGCGTAGCTGAAGTCTTCCAATGCGGTGTTGCCAGCGGCAACCCAGTTGTCACTCACAGCGGTTTTGAAGCCGGCGTCGAGAACTCCACCAGGCAACGTGCCCTTGGCACCTTCGAGGCTGACAGGAATGCTTGTACCGTACTGCGACAGGTTTCCGTCTACGAGGTAGATCTTGCTGGCGGGGTAGCCCGCAGCGATGAGTGCCGGCGCAATCGTCTTGAACTCGTCAAACGTGATCGCAGCGATTGCTCCAGGGTCTGTTGCAATAATGGAGCTGATCTGCGCGTCAAACGTAGAGTCGCCCGTGTTGTAGGACTCTGAAGCAACGACCTGGCCACCAGCAGCTTCAAACGATGCTGCGGTCGCGGCTTCGAGGCCGGTTCCGTAGGCATCGTTCAAGTAGAGAATGCCGAGGGTCTCAGCGCCATCTGCAGCGATGAGGTTACCCAGAACTTCGCCTTGAAGGAGGTCGGAGGGAGCGGTACGGAAGTAGAGTCCGTTGTCGTCCCACATGGTGAAGTCGGGCGAGGTGTTCGCGGGAGAAATCATCAAGACGCCAGCACCTACTACCTGGTCGATGATGAGCTTGGAAACACCCGATGCAGCCGCGCCAATGATGGCGCTCACGTTGCTGTTCAGAAGCTTGGGGACGGTGGTCTCAAACGCCTTGTTATCGGTGTCACCCGAGTCACCGTAGGTGACATCGACGGTGATGCCTGCCATAGCGTCATTGATCTGCTTCACTGCGTATGCAACACCGGCTTCTTCGGGGGGGCCGAGGAAGGCGAGTGAGCCGGTCTGTGGCAGAACGGTTCCGATGTTGAGGGTCAGGTCTGCGGCGGCCGGTGTATCGGTCGTTCCACCAGCGCAACCGGCCAGCACGAAGGCTGACGCAGCGGCAATGGCAATTCCACCGAGAACACGGGAGCGGCTCGAGAATGAGCTCATGGTACTCCTAGCTAGTTGGTTGTGAGGGTGCAGGGTAAAGCACACCCCCATCTGTAGTACCAAACTATTAGCTTTAGGTTTCCCGAAACAACGTTTAAGCGTTACGACTAGGTAACAACTCTGCGAAATACGAAAAGAAATATTGAAATCATCCGGATTTCAACGATTATTCAACGAATTTCGTCGACGTTATTCGGTTACTTCTTCGTCGAGGGAGTCGCTGCCGAGGTCGCAGCGGAAGTCGCATCGACAGCATCGCCGAAGTACGCGACACCGGTGAGTGCCGAATAATTAATCTGCCCCGACAATCCCACGTAATCGATGGCGGTCTGCGTGGTCAAAACATCCAGGCACATACCGTAGCTGGAACAAGGAATTCCAGAGCCCGTCACCAGCATCAGGCCATGCGCGATTGACGGGCCACCATCATCTTCGGCAAGCGTCGCGCCCAGAATCGCTGCGATCGTGAGGTCATAAGCTTCAATGCCGTAACTGAGATCCCCCAGACCGGGGTCAGAACCCCGCAAGCGGGCGGAAAAAGCATCGTCAGGAACGGCAGGAATTGTGTCAACCCCGGCGGGCGCATTATCGGCCGATGCGGGGGCAATCAGAGCAATCCCTGCTGCCGCTGCGAGGGGCACAAGTTGCGCCAGCACACTGGCGGATGCCGGGGCAATGATGACATCAACACCACGGGCCGCGAGGTCGGCAAAACTCGAATCGGTGACCGCTGGATCGCCGTCACCAGACCCGCGGTGAAGAACTTCAATGGGCGCCTCGTTGTAGCCGCCAGCAGCGTTCACCTCGTTTACGGCAAGTTCAACTCCGGCGGCCTGCGCCAAGGCAAAGGCCGCGAGGGGCCCCGTAACGGGACTCATGTCGCCAATGCGCAGCACGCCATCTCCTGAAGCCATAACAGGGGTGGGAGTGGGGGTCGGTGTGGGCATTGCCTCACCGGAACATCCCGCGAGAGCAAAAACTACTGCGCCCGCAACAAGAATTCCGGCCATTCGAGAAACCAACATGCCTCACCCATCTATTGCTTATTTATGACGCTCCTTACCCTAGCGAGCTCAACTCTCGTCGGCGGGAGGGCTCGCAAAAATCTAACTCAGCGTCGCGCCGATAGCGGCCCGGGCGAGACGCGCCGTTCGGGCAGACCGCACCATGTCAATCGTCAACACCGCGAGGGAAACCCAAATCAAAATGAATCCAATCCAACGGGAACTTGGCATGGCCTCATGTAAAACAAACAATGCCAGCAGGAACGTGAACACGGGCGTCGAATACTGAATCAGACCGATAGCGGTCAGAGGCAGCCGCTTGGCACCGCC
The DNA here is from genome assembly GCA_047631115.1 of Alpinimonas sp. Taxonomy (GTDB): domain Bacteria; phylum Actinomycetota; class Actinomycetes; order Actinomycetales; family Microbacteriaceae; genus Alpinimonas. The sequence continues at coordinate 2,830 of JBLHYZ010000017.1, forward strand.
AGCAAAGAGAAGAAGCGGGAGTGCGGTCAAAATACCCGAGCTCATGAGGAGCAACGTGTGTCCGACCCCGAAACCGACAAATGTCAACCCAACGAGGTTTCCCACAATGACGAGCTGAACAATGGCAATGGGGAGTACCCACATTGTTTCGATGGTCAACCCGCTGATGGCATCCACCCGGGGGCCCACCCGCTTTTTGATCAAGCCGTAGAGGCCAAAGGATGTAGCGAGGGCCAACGAAATCCACGGCAATTTTCCGTAGCTGAAGGTGAGAACAAGAACCGCAATGAAGCTAATGCCGACGGCTACCCACTGCAGAGGGCGCAGCCGTTCTTTGAGAACGGTGACCCCCAAGATCACGGTGAAGATGGGGTTGATGAAGTACCCCAGCGATGACTCCAACACCTGGCCCGACACCACCGCAATGATAAAGATTTGCCAGTTTGCATAAATCAGCACACCCGCCAAAGCCAAGATGAGAAGAGTTCTTTTCTGGCGCAGAAGTGCGACGTATTTGCGCCATCCGCGCGTGATGGTAAGGAGGAGAGCACAAAAAAGCAACGAGAAAATAATGCGATACGAGACAATCTCAAAAGGACTCGCAGGCAGAAGTGCCAGAAAATAGAGCGGAAAGAGGCCCCACATGCCATAGGCACCAAAAGCGTAAAGTAACCCCGGCCGGGAAAGCTTCTGGTGGGGGTTTGCAGGGGTCACGCTGTAGATGTTACCCCCACAGGAGCGACACACCGAAGGCGGTCGTGCAATCAGTGCGGCGGCCGTGTGCTCAGGAGCGCTTCCAGATAGTCAAGAGCTCTCCAATGCAAAAAAGGGACCCCGGCCGAAGCCGAGATCCCTTTTCTGAGAAAGCGTGTGTTATCGAACGACGACCGCGAGAACGTCACGAGCCGAAAGTACAAGGTACTCTTCGCCGGCATACTTGACTTCGGTTCCGCCGTACTTGGAGTAGATCACCTTGTCGCCAACGGCGATGTCAAGGGGAACGCGATTGCCGTTGTCATCGATGCGACCGGGGCCGACAGCAACAACGTCGCCCTCCTGAGGCTTTTCTTTAGCGGTGTCGGGGATAACCAGACCAGACGCGGTGGTCTGCTCTGCCTCGACCTGCTTGATGACAATGCGATCTTCGAGCGGCTTGATGGCGACCGACACGGTTGACCTCTTTCTTTGCTAAGACTAGTGAATTGGTACCCGAACGTGAGCGGGTACTCGTAGGGAGTCTACGGCGCGAACTAGCACTCGCGCAACGTGAGTGCTAGAAATCTGCTGTTAAGAATTGTTCCGCGTCCAGCGCCATCGACATCGTGCCCCTTGGTAGGTTTGCTCTCGTGGAGACAAGCGAATTACGTGAATTATTGACTCCCGATGGACTCCGGCTACTGGATTCACTCCCGAACTATTCGAGCAAGGCCGACATTGTTCGCATCGTGGCGGGCCTGCGCGGTGCGGGGCACTCTCCTGCGCGCGTGGCCGCCGTTCTGACCCAAGCCAAGCTGCGGGGCAAAGCTGCCTCAAAGTTTGAAAGTTTCGCTTCGCGCATGCTCTTTACCGAGGCTGGTCTCGAACAAGCCACGCGCCTTCGCGTTGCCGCTCTTCACGCCGGTCGATTTTCTCGTTCCGGCATCACGCACGTTGCCGACCTGGGTTGTGGGATCGGGGCCGATGCGTTGGCAATGGCCGCGATTGGCCTGACCGTAACAGCCGTCGAAGCCGACGAAGTAACGGCCGCTCTGGCCAGCTATAACCTGGCAATCTTTGAGGCCGTAACTGTGGTGCATGCCCGCGCCGAAGAATTTGATCTTGCTGCCACCGACTTCGGTATTTACCTCGACCCGGCCAGGAGAACCTCCGGGCACTCGAACACGGAGCGGCTCACCCGCTCAGAGGACTATTCGCCGAGCCTCGACTTCGCATTTGGCCTGGCCGCTCGGTATCCCACCGGGGTGAAACTCGGACCCGGTTTCGACCGGAACCTTATTCCCGCGGGGGCCGAGGCTCAATGGGTATCGGTCGATGGAGACGTTGTCGAAATGGGTTTGTGGTTTGGTTCCCTTGCCCGCGAGGGAATAACACGATCCGCACTGCTCCTTGACGCAACCGGCTCGCATGAGATGAGTGCCAGTAGTGACAGCGAAGATGTCGAAACAGGCGCCCTGGGAACGTATCTCTACGAGCCTGACGGCGCCGTCATTCGTGCCCGTCTGATCGGAAACCTTGGCCGCGACATCGATGCCCACATGGTTTCCGAACGCATCGCTTACCTGACGAGCGACGCCAGCGTCTCAACCCCATTTGCCCGAGGGTTCCGCATCCTTGAGGAGTTTCCACTCGACGTGAAGACCCTTTCGCGCGAGCTTCACTCCCGGGGAATCGGCACACTTGAAATCAAGAAACGCGGAGTCGATATCGACCCAGCCGAGTTTCGCAAGGTACTAAAGCTCAAAGGCTCCGGTCAGGCGACGCTTTTTTTGACGCGCCTCGGTGAAAAGCGTGTTGCACTCCTCGCCGAACGTCTGTGATTTTTTTTGAAGACCACACAGCTCGAATGTTTGCCGCTAGTCACCAAGGAACATGACCGAGTACAGTGCCACGAGCCCGACGCCGATGACCCAAAGCCCTACTCCGACGTAGCCCACAATCACACCGGCGAGGGCCAGCCCGCGACCCTGTTCGTGAGAGGTCTTGATCTGGCTCAGGCCAATGTGGCCCGTAATGACTCCTACGAGGCCCAGGCCAAGAACGGAGGTCACAAGAGAAATAACCGCTAATGCGTTTGTCCGCACCCCGGTGACGGGGGGAAAGTTGACGGGCTGTGCGTTTTCTGGGGTGGACATTTTTTGATTTCTCCCTTGGGTCGCTGCCGAGAAATGATCGCACTCATCTCGGCCCTCTACGTGCAAACCTAGTTGCTCGGGAGTCGAATCAAAAATGACGTTCGACGAGAAGGAGCCGATCCCCCCTGCTTGGGTGTCCTGCTGATGTGGGGTGAAAAAGTGCAAGGATTTTATTTAGACGACGTGAATCGTCGTGACGGGAAGCGTCGAGTCCGCGCCGAAGTCCATGCCCGACGGGGCTGATCCAGCCATGATGAGCTCTGCCGCCAGTGCCGCGATCATGGCGCCGTTATCTGTGCACAGTGACAGCGGGGGCACTCGTAGTGTGACATCTGATTGCGCACATCTCAGAGCCGCGAGCTCCCGGATGCGGGCATTCGCGACAACGCCACCGCCGAGTAAAAGGCGAGGCACGTCGAAATCTCGGCAGGCGGCAATGGCTTTGGTGAGCAGCACGTCAGCGACAGCTTCTCTGAAGCTGGCTGCGACATCCTCCAAGGGAATCGGCTCCCCCGCATCTCGGCGAATCTCCACCCAGCGCGCCACGGAGGTTTTGAGCCCGGAAAAAGAAAAGTCGTAGCGGTGAGCCGCCAGATCTTTGGGCTGGCTGAGACCCCGCGGAAAACGAATGGCGGCGGGGTTACCCGTTGCTGCCAGAGAATCTATGTGCGGGCCACCCGGATACGGCATCCCGAGAACCCGAGCCACCTTGTCGAAAGCCTCACCGGCCGCGTCGTCGATTGTTTCTCCCAGCAGCTCCACGTCGGACACCAGGTCGCGAACGAGAAGCAGCGAGGTGTGGCCGCCAGAAACGAGCAACGCAATCGTCGGGTATTCCAAAGGGCCTTCGTCGCCCAAGACGTCCGCACCGACGTGGCCGACCAGGTGATTGACCGCAAACAACGGCTTGTCGAGAGAAATTGCGAGGGCTTTTGCGGCGCCAACACCTACCATCAACGCACCGGCGAGTCCAGGGCCGCTCGTGACAGCAACGGCATCAAGGTCGCTCAGCTGGATACCCGCTTCGGCGACTGCCTGACGAATGGCTGGAGCCATCGCCTCGAGGTGCGCGCGCGCGGCAACCTCGGGAACCACCCCACCGTAACGTGCGTGCTCCTCCATCGAAGAAGAGATGACGTTTGCCAGCAGTGTTCGACCCCGAACAATACCGATGCCAGTTTCATCGCAACTCGTCTCGATGCCAAGAACGAGCGGTTCGTCACGATTCATGCCGAAGTGGGCCAGGGTCACGAAAGCACCTCCGCGCCGACGCTGGGACCATGTTTGGGTCTCAATGCTTCTTCGCGCCGCATCACAATCGCATCAATTCCTTCTGGCTGGTAGTAGTGCGGGCGCACAGCTATTTCCTCAAAGCCGAGGCTGGCATACAGCGCCTTAGCCACGTCGTTGTCGGCGCGCACCTCCAGAAAAAGCCGTTCAGCGAAACGTTCCTGGGCGTGCTGCACGAGCACAAGCATGAGGGCACGACCCAAACCCAGCCCCCGAGCCTGGGGTGCGACGGCGATGGTCTGAATATCCCCGTCCCCCGCCCCCCTGGGGCACAGCAAGCCCGCGTACCCGAGAAACTGAGGTTCGTGCGTGTCGGCTTCCCCGCCGATCCCATTTCTCTCAGAAATGACTCTCTCGGCGACAATGTAGACACAGTTCGCGTCACACATGTCGCGGCGCATTGCTTCTTCAGACCACGCTTCGGCGCCAAATACGAGTGTCTCCAGCGCCATGATCTCGGGGAGATCATCGAGAGTTGCCGAGCGCAAAATCGGGGCACGCCGCACGCTAACACCTTTGCTCTGGGGGTCGTTCTGGGGGTCGTTCTGGCTCATTGGACTACTCGCTTGGGGCCTTTGGATAGCGTGATGTCCGGCGAGCGCAGATACAGTGCCTCATAGCGCTCAAAATGGTGCCCCTGGCCCAATAGCTTTTCAGCGGCGACAGCAAGAGCCCCAGCATGCACTTCGGTGGCATTGACCATGAGCGCCGACAGCCCCGACACCAGCACAGGAACCTCGCCCTGCTTGGCAAGGTTGGGACCGGAGATTCGCTCGGGAAGCTCGTGGTCGTTCAGGCCAGAATATGTGCTCCAGTAGAGCTCGCGGCGGCGGGCATCCGTGACGACCGTTATGGGGCCCTGAGTTGCACTCTCAAAGTGAGCGGCGGCGATTCCGTCGTGGCTCACCATGGGCAGTAGCGCAACCCCTGCTCCGACCGAGAAGGCCTCGGCCGCGGCAATTCCTACACGCAGGCCCGTAAAAGGACCGGGGCCCATGCCCGCAACGACCGCCGTGACGTCAGAGGCCGAAATGCCCGCGCTCGCCAAGCACTCAAGAATAAGCTGGCCAACAACCTCGGCATGACGCATTGTGTTAGCCACATTGTGCTCTGCAAGAACGCGGCCATCTTTGACGACGGCAACGCTTGTCCCCGCGGAAGTGTCGATGGCCAGAATCACGAGAACAAGACTACGCGTGCCAGCGTGGGCCGTGGCCCGCAAGGGTGACGGTGCGTGGCTCAACGAGGTCATCGTCCAGATCGTTGGCGGAACCGCCCTCAGGCCGCACGATGACAGCCTCAAGCCACGAGTCGCTCACGCCATCCAGCATGCCGGCACCCCATTCCACGACAACAACGGAGTTGGCAAAATCAATATCCAAATCGTCCAGCTCCAGGGCTGAGGCCAGACGGTACGCGTCCACGTGCACCAGCGGTGGGCCGCCAACGAGGCTGGGATGGGTGCGAGCTAAGACAAAAGTGGGGCTCGTGACCGGGCCGCGAACACCCAGGCCTGCACCAATGCCCCGCGTCAGTGTGGTCTTGCCAGCACCCAATGGCCCGGTAAGGACGAAAACGTCACCCGCCCGCAAGTACCGGCCCAGCTCGTGACCGAGGGCATTCATGGCTTCGGGAGTGCTCACTGTGCGCGGGCCGAGAGCGAGGGAACCGGCCATCAGTCGCGTCCGCTGAAAGTGCGGTGAACGCGGCCACCGATGCGTGTCACCATTTCATAACCAATCGTAGAAGCGGCGTCTGCCCACTCTGTGACCGAGGGGTGTCCGTTGGCTGGGTCTCCGAATAGCACGACTTCATCCCCGACAGCAACCGGCGAATCCCCGACATCCACAACGAACTGATCCATGGCAACACGGCCAGTAACCGTAAAACGGTGACCGTTAATGACGACCGGCCCAGAACCGGATGCGGCCCGAGGAATACCCTCGCCGTAGCCAAAGGGAACAAGGACCAGGGTTGCCTCCCCTGTGGTGAGGTACGTGTAGTCGTAGCTGACCCCTTGGCCTTCGGGCACACGGCGCACCGCCGCAACTGTGGCGCGGAGCGTCATGACAGGGGCCAGTCCAAGGCTTGCCGGAGTTCGCGACTCAAACGGTGAGACGCCATATGCCAGAATTCCGATCCTCACCATGTTGTAGCGCAAGGTGGGTTGCGTCAGCGCTGCCGCTGAAGCGGCTAGATGCACAAGCGTTGGCGTCAGGCCGGCCGCTCTCGCTGCCAGAACTCCGCGATCAAAAACTTCACCTTGAGCCAAGTCAGCAGCTTCGCTCGTGTTGGAGAGGTGGCTAAATACCCCTTCCACGACGATGGCTCCGACTTTTTCACTCCTCGCGGCCTCGGCAAAAAATTCTGCCCAATCGGGCTCACTCGCTCCGTTGCGACCAAGACCCGTCTCAAGCTTGAGGTGAACGCGCGCTGGTTGCCGCGACGGCGAGGTTTCGCCACCTCTCGATACCCCTGTGTGCTCAACGGCTGCCGCGCACGCTCGCAACTGCGCAACCGATGAAACGCCGAGGGTGATATTCGCCTCAATTGCTTCACCAAAGGTTTCATCTGGTGCGTGTAGCCAGGCGAGAAGGGGGGCGGTAAAACCCGCGGAACGCAAGGCAAGTGCCTCGTCAATATCAGCAACGCCGAGCCAGTCTGCTCCCCCGGCGAGCGCCGCCTGAGCTGACTCCACCATGCCATGGCCATAGGCGTTAGCTTTGACAACAATCATCAGGTGGGGAGATGCCGTTGACGCCTTCAACTGAGCAACGTTAGCCGAAAGTGCCCCCAAATTAATGACAGCCTCGCGAAAAGGCGAGTGGCTCATAGGGTAATCCCCTCGGCAACGACGAACGCAACGGCGGCGTTTGCGTCATGGCTGATTGAAAGGTGGACCGAGGAAATACCGCGCGCTGCGGCCAAAGTCTGCGCTGCTCCGCTCAACACAAAAGAAGGTGCCCCCAGAGCGTTGGTGACGACCTCCATGTCATGCCAGGTCATGCCCCCAGAACCACCAAAGGCTTTGATGAGGGCCTCCTTGGCGGCAAAGCGGCCCGCAAGTGATGCATCTAGATGGTCGCGCTCGCCGACAGTGAACAGTCGATCGCGCAGCCGAGGCGTGCGCACAAGGGTGCGGGTGAACCGCTGCAGGTCGACAATGTCGACACCAACCCCAAGAATCATGCGGGCGCTACTCGACCGTGACCGACTTGGCAAGGTTGCGGGGCTGGTCCACGTCGAGTCCCTTAGCGTCAGCAAGTTCCATCGCAAAAATCTGCAGGGGGATAACAGCCAGAATCGGCTCAAACATAGGATCGGCCAATGGAATGGCAATAACTTCATCGGCATAGGGCAGCACAGCGGCGTCCCCCTGCTCGGCAATCGCAATAACGCGCGCTCCGCGAGCACGAATCTCCTGGATATTGCTCACCACCTTGGAGTGAATGAGAGCAGAACCGCGGGGGCTGGGTACGACCACGAAGACCGGCTGCCCGTTATCGATCAGAGCGATGGGTCCGTGCTTGAGCTCGCCGGCGGCAAAGCCCTCGGCATGAATATAGGCCAATTCCTTTAGCTTGAGCGCACCCTCGAGGGCGATGGGGTACCCGACGTTTCGGCCCAAGAAGAGAACGGCGGGTGAGTCGCTCATCCACTTGGCCAGCTGTGCCACTGCCGGACCCGTCTTCAACACCTCAACCACCTTGGCGGGTAACTCCTGCAGCTCTAACGCCAGTCGTCGCAGCTCTGACTCCGCCAGCGTCGAACGCACTCGCCCCAGATGCAGCCCCACGAGATACAAAGCCGTGATCTGCGCGACGAAAGCCTTGGTCGAGGCGACGGCCACTTCCGGACCGGCGTGCGTGTAGACCACCGCGTCAGACTCGCGCGGAATAGTGGAACCCTGCGTGTTGCAGATGGACAGTGTTCGAGCACCTGCCTCGCGGGCGAACTTGACCGCCATGAGCGTGTCCATTGTTTCGCCGGACTGACTGATGGAGATAACGAGCGTTTCAGGGGTGATAACGGGATCGCGGTAGCGGAACTCGTGGCTCAACTGCACCTCGACCGGGATACGTGCCCACGCCTCAATGGCGTAGGAGCCGACCATGCCGGCGTAGGAGGCCGTGCC
>JBLHYZ010000018.1:0-10919 GCA_047631115.1 Alpinimonas sp.
GGCCCGTACACGCAGAATCTTCGACTCCGTGATGTCTGGCGAAAGAAACTGGGCAATGGAGGCGTCGCGTTTGCTTTTGTCGCCGCGAAGTTCTTCAAGTTGACGAAGTTGGGCGGGTGTGTTGAACCGGATGCATGACATGGGGAAATGTTACCCCCGAGCGGGCTTTATCTGGGGCTAGAAATGCGGCGTCTCATGAGATCAATTCGAGATTGCAATTGCGCCACGGTTGCTGTCGCCACGGCGGGGCCGCCACAGGTCTGGCGCAATTCGTTGTGAACCATTCCGTGGGGGGTACTTGTCTGTTTGGACCAGAGCGAAACCAGTGAGTTGAGAAGGGTTCGTTGCTCTTTGAGGTTACGAAACAGAGCTTGAGGGCGAACCTCGACAACGTCATAGGACGCGGAACCGGGCTTGCTTCCCCGCGCAGACTGGCGCCTCTGGCGTTGCTTGAGCAGGTCCTCGATTTGGTCGGGCTCCAGAAGGCCTGGAATGCCGATGAAATCGAGCTCTTCCGCGCTTCCGGATTCCGCGAAGGCACCGTACTCATCCCCCTGAAAGAGGGCACGGTCAAAGTTGGCATCGGAAGCTAGCGCCGCAAACTCAAATTCTTGTTCGAGAGCCTCGCTGGCTTTGTCGGAACGCTCGGCTTGTTCCATGAGGCTTGCCTCGGGGTAGTCGGCGTCCTCACCCGGTGTGAGGCGCCGCTCGAGCGCGTGATCGCGCTGCAGCTCGAGCTCCGTGGCCAGAGCAAGAAGCGAAGGCACGTTGGGAACGAAAACGGTGGCCGTCTCACCGCGGCGCCGAGCGCGCACGAAACGACCAATGGCCTGAGCGAAGTAAAGAGGTGTGGCGGCACTTGTGGCATAGACGCCCACAGCCAGCCGGGGAACATCCACCCCCTCGCTCACCATGCGCACGGCCACCATCCAGCGCCGACTCGAGGCTGAGAACGTGTCAATACGCTCGGAGGAACCTGGCTCATCGGAGAGCACGAGCGTTACTTCTTCGCCGGAGATAGTTTGCAAGATGGTCGCATACGCGCGTGCGGCATCTTGATCGGTGGCGATAACGAGGCCGGCAGCATCCGGAATGCTGTGACGCACTTCGGTGAGACGACGATTGGCCGCCTGCAAAACCTGAGGAATCCAATCCCCGGCCGGGTCGAGGGCCGTTCGCCATGCCTGAGCCGTGATGTCCTTGGTGTTGTCTTGCCCGAGGCGGGCTTCCATCTCGTCGCCGGCACGGGTTCGCCAGCGCATTGCACCGGCGTAGACCATGAAGATGACCGGGCGCACGACACCGTCGCTGAGAGCGCGTGAGTAGCCGTAGTCGTAGTCGGTCTGCGACACCAGAACACCGTCACGGTCGGGCAGGTATGCCACAAAAGGAATGGGGGCGGTGTCGGAGCGAAAGGGTGTCCCGGTGAGCGAGAGGCGGCGCGTGGCGCGATCGAAGGCCTCGCGAATGGCGTCTCCCCAGCTGAGGGCATCACCGCCATGGTGGATCTCGTCAAGAATGACCAGCGTGCGCGAAGATTCGGTGAGGTCACGATGCACGTGCGCTTTGGTAGCTACCTGGGCGTAGGTGACAGCGACCCCGTGATACTGGCGGGCGTGACGCTTTTGGGAGTTGGTGAAGCCTGGATCGAGCCGGATGCCCACCCGGTGCGCTGCCTCGGCCCACTGGTTTTTCAAGTGCTCAGTGGGGGTGACAACAGTGATCCGGTCAATGACCCGGCGACGCAGAAGCTCACTGGCCAGTCGAAGCGCGAACGTGGTCTTGCCAGCACCCGGGGTAGCGGCGGCCAGAAAGTCTTTGGGTTCGGTCGCAAAGTAGACCTCGAGAGCCTCCACCTGCCAGGCTCGCAGCTTCTCAGCCGTTCCACGGGCCGCTCGGTCTGGAAAGGAGGGGGAAAGGTGCTCTGCGGCGGCTGTTCCAAAGCTCGTCGATTCACCCGTCATGATGATTCGATTTTACTAGGCGCTAGAACAGTTCACCGGCGTGAGTGAGTCGCCATCCGGGACCGGGGTCCTCCAGCGCCTCCGAGAGGGCGAGTGGGATGGAAATTATCTCCTCGCCAATCGTGACGTCCAAGGAGCCCACGCTGGCACCATCAGGCCCCGTGGAAATAGTGGTCACATTGGGCGTAACCGTGACTGGGGTATCGGAGTACACCAGACGAGAGACGCTCTCCGTCGCAGCGAACCGGGCTGAGCTTCCCCACACGGTGTCGGCCGACCCGAGATAGGCGTCGGCGGTACTCAGAACAACCTGGTGAAAACTTGCCCGTACCGAAGCCAGCAATGCCGTAACCGATGCCCTTAGCTGGGCATGCGTCTCGGCACCGAGAGTAACCCCAATCACGTGCACGCTCTCACTGCCGACCTGCAATACCGCGGAGTAGAGCAACGTGGCGCCGGCATCCACCGTTGTTCCGGTCTTGATGCCGTTGACACCCTCGGTACCTAAGAGCTTGTTGCCGTTAAGAATCTGACCTACTCCGGGGATATCGGCACTCTGGGTTCCCACGATTTCTGCCAGGGAAGGGTTCGCCATGACGAGAGACCCAAGGGTGAGCATGTCGGCCGGTGTACTGCGACTGCCCGAAGAAATACCGCTCGCGTCATCCACTACCGTTCCCGCGAGGCCCTGGGCAGCGAGCCATGCGTTGGCGGCACCCAGATAGGCGTCCAGGGAGCCATAGGCCCATGTGGCCAAGGAGTCGGCATAGTTATTCGCCGAGACCATGAGCATCACCGTGAGGGCCTGCTTCTCGGAGAGCTGCAGGCCGTCGGCAACAATCTCGAATGAACCATACTCCGCTTGGGTTTGCTGCAAAATCTGAACATCCGTCTGGGTAAACGTAATGGTGGGCCCGGGGTCTGCCGCATCCGCCAGGGGCATAGCGTCAAGAACGACCAACGCGGTAATGACCTTGGTGATGCTCGCGATGGGCACCTGCTCTTGGGGTCCATCCGTTGCCAGAGTGCCAAATCCGTCGGCCGCGATAGCACTCTCGCCATAACCGGGCAGAACCAGCGCTGCTGCGGGCTGCGTGAGTGCCGGAGTCTCGACGAGGGTAACGGCCGCCGCGGGAAGGGGCGCAACGAGGGTTGTGACGGCAAAGGCAATAGCAACAAACATTGCGGATGCCCCACCAAAGACAACTTGCCGCCGGCGGCGGTACACGGCAGGAGAGGGCATTTGATAAAGCGTAGTGGCGCCTATTGCTGCAGAGCGTACAACGCGACGGCGCTCGCCGAAGCCACGTTCAAAGAATCAATGCCGTGCAGCATGGGAATGGTCACAACGCTATTGGCGGCGTCAATGGCGTGTCGACTCAGACCGTCACCTTCGGTGCCCAAAACAAGCGCGACACGCTCCGGGGCGCTCGCCGCAAAATCGCGCAAGCTAACGGCGTTATCAGCCAAGGCGAGGGCTGCGACATGGAATCCCGCATCGGCGAGAAGAATGCGTGCCTCGGGCCATTCGGGTAGGCGGGTCCAAGGGACTTGCAGCACGGTGCCCATGCTGACGCGAACGCTGCGGCGATACAGCGGATCGGCGCAACGAGGGGTCACAAAGACTGCGTCCGCGCCGAGGCCGGCAACAGCCCGAAAAATCGCTCCCACATTGGTGTGGTCCACAATGTCTTCGAGAATCACTACGCGCTTGGCCTGTGCCAGGAGCTCCGCAGGATCTGGCAGTGGAGGGCGGTGCATGGAGGCTAATGCTCCTCGATGAAGGTTGTAACCGGTGAGGCTCTCTAAGAGGGCACTCTCCCCCACATAAATCGTGCAGTCTTCAAAACTGTCAACCAAAGGTTCAAGGTCTGGAAGCCACTGTTCCTGCAGCAGAACCGATCGAGGGCGGTGCCCGGCTGCTAACGCACGTTGAATAACCTTCGTGGATTCGGCGATGTAGAGCCCGCGGGCCGGTTCGCTCATGCGGCGTAGAACGGCGTCAGTAAGGCGATTGTAATCAGCCAACCCGTCTGCCGAGAGATCCTCGATGTGAACTATTGTGGCCATCCCCCCAGTTTGTCAGTGAACTGAAACATGTACGAAACGCGAGCGGTTTAGTCTCGGCCCATGGCCGTGGTGCAGACGAGCGATGTGACTGTCGAGGAAATTGATTCTCTCGTCGATATCGTTGCGGGCAAACGTGTGGCCGTCCTCACCGGTGCCGGTGTCAGTACCGACTCAGGAATTCCTGACTATCGTGGACAAGGCTCGTCTCATCGCACGCCCATGAACATCTCAAGTTTTCTCACCAGTGAGACGTCTCGCCAGCGTTACTGGGCCGGAGCGCACATTGGGTGGCGCACCTTTTCGACCGCTGAACCCAACGGTGGCCACATTGCACTGGCGGCGATGGAGCAGGCCGGAATTATTGAGGGTGTCATCAGTCAAAATGTGGATGGTTTGCACCGCCGCGCGGGTTCCTCGCACGTCGTAGACCTGCACGGAAGCCTTGATCGCGTTCGTTGTCTCGACTGTGGTCAGATTTTTGATCGAACCGGCATTGAACGTCAGCTGGAGGATGGCAATCCCTGGCTCGCGCTGCCCGAGAGCATTACGATGGCCCCCGACGGCGATGTTGAGGTGCGTGAATTCGAGCGTCTTGTGATTCCCGCCTGCACAGTCTGCACGGGAGTCCTCAAACCAGACGTTGTCTTCTTTGGTGAATTTGTGCCGGCCAAGATTTATGGTTCGGCATCGTCTTTGGTGAAGCGTGCTGACGTATTGCTGATCGCGGGATCGTCGCTCACCGTGAACTCAGGAATTCGACTGCTTGAGCAAGCGCGACGCAAGCGCCTTCCCATCGTCATTGTGAACCGAGGCGAGACCAAGGGTGACAACAGGGCGGCACTCAAACTTTCTGCTGGAACAAGTGACGTCTTAGCTGAGTTAGCGCTGCGCCTTGGTGCGGGCAACTTTTACGAGGACATCGAGTAGCTTCGTGGCCGAAACCGGCCAACTGAATGTCCTCGCCTGGGCGATCGAGGCACTCGAGGCCTGCGTCCAGGCATCGTCACCTTCTAGATCTCGAATGGCAGCAGCAAACCCTTCCGCATTCATTGGAGCAACGTAGCGCGCTGCTGCTCCCCCAATCTCGTGAAAGATGTCAATGTCACTCACGACAACGGGGGTACCCAGCGCCATTGCTTCCACGAGGGGAATGCCGAATCCTTCGTCGAAAGAAGCCGACACTAGTGCGGTGGCGGTGAGGAGAGCCGCTTGGTAATCTGCATCGGTCGTTCCGTCATGAAAAATGATGCGCGCGTTAGGGGCGATGGCCTGCAACCTGGCCGCATCTAACTCTGCGATGCGGCTGAGTAGGTGCAACTCGTAGTCCGGCAGAAGCGCTGCAACGCGCACGAGGGTTTCGACATTTTTGTAGGGCATGAAAGAACCCATGTAAATAAGTGATTTTGTGCGACGGGCAGGGTCACGTTCAGGAGCCTGAGTGATGGTATCTGCCGAGTTGTGCACCACAAACACGGGCGCGCGCGTGAGGTGATGTTGGTCAATCAGTTTCTCGGTCGTTTCTGAAACAGCAACGATGGCGTCGGCCCCGTTCAGGAGCAGCCGTTGCGGCCACCATGACAGGTGATACAGCCGCCAGATGAGACGAACAGGCCACGAAAGTGACGTCGGAGGCTTGGGGTGCCGATAGTAAATAAGATCATGTACCGTGAGCACCAAAGGGTAATGGCGTCCACTCGAGCCCATGGTTTGCATGGGGCTGAAGACAATGTCCGGGTCGAGTTTGTTGAGCTGATGGGCAACACGTATTTCTCGGGCACTCGTGGGCGCTGAGATCATCTTCCAGGGCATCGTGGGTAACAAAGCCAATTGGGCCGGGTCATGAATAAGCATGGTGACGGTGTGCTCTCCCGTTGCCGACGCGAGAACGCCAAGTTCCTCCACGAGCCGGGCACTAAAGCGAGAGATGCCATCGTGATGATCTGTGCGCACGTAGCGGCAGTCGAAGAAAACGTTCATGGGTGAGCTGGGAGCCCAAGAAACAATCGAATGTTGCGGGCGGCGAAATCGGGGGCCTCGTAGTGCACCAGGTGTCCAACGCCTTCAACCACTTCGAGTCGCGCTCCGGAAATTCGAGCGGCAAGAGCCTTCTGTTCGGGAAGCGCCGTGATGTCGTCGCGGTCGGCCACCAGAAGAAGAAACTGAACCGGCTCTGAGCGGGCATTGATGGCATCGATGAACTGGCTGACATCGTTGCCCACCGAGGTTTCAAAGGCCTCGAGAACAGACGCTCGGCTCGCGAAATCACTGAAGTAAGCGTCATGCTGGCCGTGAATCCAGGTGCGCAACTCTGGGTCCTTGGTTTTGGCCATGGTGATACTCATGATTCGCACGATGACGGCGTTTTTCAGTAGCGCAAATCCTGCTCTTTCGGGAAGCGCGGCAGCCGCTTTGTAATAGAGCACGGCTAGGCGCGTCATGAAGCCGTTAGGCCCTTTAAGGGCGTTGGCAGCAATTGGGTTGATCAAGATTGCTTTCTCGGCAGAGAGTCCCTGTGCCAGAGCGGCAGCGACCACGATGGAGCCAAAAGAATGCCCCAGAATGACGGTGTCGTGAGGGATGGCTAGGCCCCCGATGAAGTCCTCTAACCATGCAGAATAAGCGTGGACGTCGCTCACACCGGGGAGGGCATCAGAAGCCCCAAAGCCCGGGAGATCAGGGATGACAACGCGGATATCGCTGCCTAACTCCGCCACAATCGGTTCGAGCCCGTGGTGGTCGCCGCGGAAGCCGTGAATCATGACGATAGTGCGAATCGCACTGGCCTGACCGAACTGCCAGTAGCGGGTGTTGACCCCAAGCACGGCCATGGTGTGCTCCTCCACGGGGATGGCAGCCAGCTTGGCGGCGAAGGGCGAGAAGGCACTCATGGTGGCTAAAGTCTACGGCTCACGGCGTCGAAGGGCAGTGATGTCGCAGGCCGCCTCTAGAGTGAGGAGGTGACTGACACGAACTTGCCCGAATGGGCCAATGTCCTGGCCGTTTTTGATACGGAGACCACCGGCATCGCAACGGAGACCACCCGCATTGTGAGCGCCCATGTGAGCGTGCTCACCCCGGAAGGGGAAAGCACACAAGCACGCGACTGGCTCATCGACTGTGGAATCGAGATTCCCGCTCAGGCCACCGCCGTTCACGGAATTACGACGGAGCGAATGCAGGCGGAAGGGGCGCCCGCCCCCGACAGCATCTTTGAGATATTGGCGCTTCTGCAGGGATATTTCGACGCTGGCGTGCCCGTTGTGGCGTACAACGCTTCCTACGACTTCTCCATTTTGGATCGCGAGGCAAAGCGGTATGGTTTCGACCCCATTACATTTGTCAAGCCCGTAATTGACCCCCTGGTCATCGACAAGCAGATTGACAAGTACCGCAAAGGGAAGCGCACTCTCGAAGCAGCATCGGCCTACTACGGGGTATCTCTAGACGGTGCCCACGATGCCTCTGTTGACGCGATTGCGGCCGGCCGCGTGGCTCAGGCTATTGGCCGAAAATACGCCACTGAGCTCAACATGAGCGCCAACGATCTGCACGATGCGCAGGTAACGTGGGCTGCTGCCCAAGCAGCGAGTTACGCCGAGTGGCGCCGCGGGCAAGGACTTGCCGTTTTTCCTGGCGACGGTGTCTGGCCGGTTCGCTAAATGTAGGTTTGCGAACAAAAAAAAGGTGGCCAGCATAAGCTGGCCACCTTTTTAGGAAATATAGCGGCGAATTACGCGCCGAAGCCCTTAAAGCGCTTGTTGAACTTCTCGACACGACCGGCCGAGTCCATGATGCGCTGCTTACCCGTGTAGAACGGGTGTGAGGCGCTGGAAATCTCAACGTCGATGATGGGGTACGTGTTGCCATCGGTCCACTCGATCGTCTTGCTGCTCGTTACCGTTGAGCGCGTGAGGAACGATTCGTCCGAAGCGAGGTCGTGAAAGACGACGGCGGCGTACGTGGGGTGAATGTCAGACTTCATCAGGTAATCCTTTAAGTGGTTATGTGCGGTGGGAAGAATCCCACACGCGAAGCTTTCGGCACGAGCAATAGAACTGCGTTGCCGACTTACAACTGTATCAGACGAGCAGCCCTACTATGGCCGGGCAACGGCACTGAAGCGCCCGTTGTTGTTCACTACTTCGACGTTTACACCGAAGGCCTTGGTCAGGTTTTCACTCGTGAGGGTTTCGCTGAGGGGCCCTTGGGCCGACACCTTGCCATCGGCGAGGAGCAAGACGTGGGTGAAGCCACGGGGAATCTCCTCGACGTGGTGAGTAACCATAATGATTGCCGGGGCCGTGGGGCTTGAAGCGAAGGCGCTCAACATCGACATGAGCTCCTCGCGCATTCCCAGATCGAGGCCGGCAGAGGGTTCATCCAGCAGCAGAACTTCTGGGTCCGTCATGATCGAGCGAGCAATCTGCAGACGCTTCTGCTCGCCTTCGCTGAGGGTTCCGACCTCTCGGTGCGTGACAGATTCGAGGCGCCATTCCGCCAACACGCGTCGAGCGCGTCGCAAATCGATGTCTTCATACACCTCGCCGCGGCGTTCAGCGGCTGCGTAGGCGGCCGTCACAACGGCATCCACAACAGTCTCTGTCGAGGGAATGCGCTTCGCCATCCCCGAAGATGCCAGCCCTACTCGCGGGCGTATCTCCTCTGCGTCTCGGGTGGAGAGGTCTTCTCCCAAGACAATGGCCGTACCCGAAGACGGCACTTCCCAGGCTGCAGCCAACTCGAGAATTGATGTCTTGCCAGCCCCATTGGGGCCAAGAATTACCCAGCGTTGGTCGGAAGTAACCTCCCAGCTGACGTTGTCAACCAGAGTGTTACCACCTCGTTCGAGAGAGACGTTAGAGAAACGGAGCACCAAAGACATACCCCCCATGCTAGTGAACTACCTGCTGGTCACGAGATCGTAGACGGCCCGTGTCTGCGCTGCAATGCTTTTCCAGTCGAAGTGTTCGATAGCTCGCTGGCGGGCGGCACGGCCCATTTTTGCGGCCACTTTTGGATCGGAGAGGGCCGCGTTCAGTGTGGCCGAAAGATCGCGAACGAATGTGGCTGGGCGCAGCGGAGTCCCTGTTCCGTCTGTCATCTGTTCCAAGGGAACAAGCCAGCCTGTGACGCCGTCTTCGATCACCTCGGGGATCCCTCCGGTTGCGGTGCCCACCACGGGAATCCCACAGGCCATGGCTTCAAGATTCACAATTCCGAGGGGTTCGTAGATCGACGGGCAGACAAAAATACTGCCTTGGGTGAGAACGGCTGAAAGCTCGTGCCGAGGTAGGTGCTCAGAGATCCAGATGACACCCTCGCGAACCTTGCGAAGTGCCACGACCTTTGCCTGAACTTCAGCCAGAATCTCTGGGGTATCTGCTGCGCCAGCACAAAGAATAACTTGCACATTTGCCGGCAAAGCTTCGACGGCATCGAGCAGATACGGCAGTCCTTTTTGGCGAGTAATTCGACCCACAAAAACAACAGAAGGACGTGTCGGGTCGATACCGTAGCGTTCAAGAACTCCAGCGTTTTGCGTTGGCTGCCAGGCATCACAGTCGATGCCGTTATGAATGGTGTGAACCTTTGCGGGATCAATGGCTGGGTAGCAGCGGAGGATATCTTGTCGCATTCCTTCGCTCACGGCGATGACAGCATCCGCTGTTTCATAAGCCGCCTTCTCGATCGAGCTCGACAGTCGGTATCCCCCACCAAGCTGTTCGGCTTTCCACGGGCGCAAAGGCTCTAACGAGTGCGCTGTTATCACGTGCGGAATGCCGTGGACAAGTTGTGCCAACCGCCCAGCTTCGTTGGCGTACCAGGTGTGAGAATGCACGACGTCGGCGCCCACTGCGTCGTTCGCGATGTGAAGGTCCACCCCGAGCGTGCCTAACGCGGTATTCGCATGCAAGAGCTCTGGTGGAACGCGATAAGCGACAACATCATCTTCATCGCGGTCGGCACCAAAACAACGCACGGTGACCCTCACGTTTTCGCGAAGGGCGCGAACGAGCTCGGAAACGTGTACACCAGCACCACCATAAATCTCTGGTGGGTACTCCCTGGTAAGGATGTCTACGCGCATGTTTTCCACGTTACTGCAGGAGGATCAACGCGAAACTCGAAAACGCTGCAGGAGCGTGGGCGGTGTCGGAGAATGTTTGTGATGAGCTGGCGTAGGATTTTGCCCATGACGCCAAAGAAGGTTTTCGGAATTGTCCTTGCTGGTGGCGAGGGAAAGCGGCTGATGCCCCTGACAGAAGACCGAGCAAAGCCGGCAGTTCCTTTCGGGGGTCAATACCGGCTCGTAGATTTTGCGATCTCAAATCTCATCAATTCTTCTCTGCGCCAGGTGGTCGTTCTGACGCAGTACAAGTCTCACTCTCTCGACCGTCACGTCTCACAAACATGGCGCATGTCTTCGCTCCTGGGCGCTTACGTGGCCTCTGTGCCGGCCCAGCAACGACTGGGAAAACGCTGGTTTAGCGGCTCAGCCGATGCAATTCTGCAGAGTCTCAATCTTGTGCGTGATGAGAAGCCGGACATCGTTGTGGTGGTCGGTGCTGACCACGTTTACCGCATGGATTTCGAACAGATGATTGAGGCCCACATTGCTTCAGGAATGCGGGCGACGGTAGCGGCTATTCGCCAACCCATCGCCTTGGCTGACCAATTTGGCGTCATTGAAATAGACCCGGCGGACCCCATGAAGATTAGCCAATTTCTCGAGAAGCCGACCAACCCCATCGGGTTGCCTGACGCCCCGCACGAGGTGCTGGCCTCGATGGGCAACTACGTTTTTGACACGGACGCTCTGATTGCGGCAGTGGAAGCCGATGGCGAGCGCGCAGAATCAGCCCATGACATGGGCGGCGACATCAT
>JBLHYZ010000019.1:0-10665 GCA_047631115.1 Alpinimonas sp.
AGCTCAGCAGTTGCTCGCAGATGACTGGGGTATCTCCGCAGACGTCTGGTCGGTCACATCGTGGGGAGAGTTGCGGCGCGACGGGCTTGCCGCCGATGAGTTCAACTTCTTGAACCCTGAGCAGCCTGAACGCGTCTCGCACGTCACCCAGGCTCTCCACGGTACAGAGGGTCCCATTGTCGCTGTCACAGACTTCGACCACATGGTGCCAGACCTCATTCGCCCATTCATGCCTCGTGAGTATGCAACTCTCGGCGCTGACGGATTCGGTTTCTCAGATACTCGTGCCGCTGCGCGCCGTTTCTTCAAGATTGACGGTCCTTCACTCGTCGTCAAAACGCTGGAACAGCTCGTCAAACAGGGCAAGCTCGATCGTTCCGTCATTCGCCAGGCAATCGAGCGTTACCAACTTAATGATGTAAATGCGGGCAACACTGGCTCTGCCGGCGGCGAGAGTTAGAACGCCGCACATGGCAACGCATCAGACCAAGATAGACACGCTGGCGTGGCTACGCACCATCTCGGGTGAACTCTCAACGCTGACCGTTAAACGGCTTGAGGAAACACTGTCGTGGTATCGGGAGATGCCTCCCGGACGGCGTTCAGCCGTTGGTCTCGTGGCGCAAGCTGGAATAACCTCTTTTATCTCCTGGTACGAAGACTCCAAAACAACCCCGTGGGTCGCCTCAGACGTTTTTGGGTCGGCACCTCGGGAACTCCTTCGCTCCGTCAGCTTGCAACAGACCCTTCAGCTCATTCGAGTAACCGTTGAGGTGGTGGAGGACCGGGTAAAAAATGATGGGGATCATCTGCGCGAAGGAATCCTGCTGTATTCGCGTGAAATCGCCTTTGCTGCCGCAGACGTCTATGCCCGTGCCGCCGAAGCACGTGGCCTGTGGGATGCTCGCCTCGAAGCCCTCGTCGTGGATTCAATCCTGAGCGGTGAATACGACGATGATTTACCCAGCCGAATTGCCGCTTTGGGCTGGCAGGGAAGGGGCGAAGTCTGCGTTCTTGTCGGGCGCGCACCACGCCAGCTAGAAGTCGATCGTCTGCGCCGGACCGCGCGCCATCTCGAGGCAGACATTTTGATCGGCGTTCAAGGCCGTCGCCTCGTCTTAGTTATTGGTCGAGCGGAACCCCTTGACGAGGAATCGCAAGCCACTGCCCTCAGCTTTATGGACATGGCGATACAGATGGAGCCCGACTTCGGGGAAGGCTTCCTTGTTCTCGGCCCCGAGGTTCCGAGCCTGGTAGACGCCGTCACCAGTGCCCGCGCAGCCCTTGCAGGTTTTTCGGTTGCCGGTGCGTGGAGAGCAGCCCCCCGGCCTGTGGCCGCCGATGATTTATTGCCCGAGCGAGCTCTCGCCGGTGATCCCCTAGCCCGTGCGACCCTGGTAGAGCGTATCTATGCTCCTCTCAATGACTTTTCGCCGGATCTCCTCATCACGTTGTCGTCGTACCTCGACAACGGCCGTTCTCTTGAGGCGACAGCTCGCGAGCTTTTTGTACATCCGAACACGGTGCGGTATCGCCTCAAGCGTGTCAGCGAGGTGATCGGCTGGGATGCCACCGGCCCTCGCGAGGCGCTGATCCTTCAAGCCGCCCTCATCTTGGGAGCCATCAAGGAGCCCCTGAAGCGCCCAACCCGCGCCCTTCGTTCCCAAAATAGCCCAGTCGCGTGATCAGAGGTCGCGTTGCGCACTAATTATTTCCACAACACTTCACCGGATAGTGTGTTGGAGTATCCACAACATGTGACCCACCCAATTGGGAGACTAGAACTGTGATTATCGTTGTATGCCCCGGACAGGGATCTCAAACACCGGGATTTCTCACCCCCTGGATCGAGGAGACCTCCTCAAGTGAACTCCTCTCCAGCCTCTCTGAATCGGCCGGGGTAGATCTCATCACTCACGGCACCACGAGCGATGCCGACACCATTCGTGACACTGCCATTGCACAACCCCTCATCGTGGCAGCGGGAATTCTGACACTAAATGCTTTGCGCGAATCTGGCCACCTAGCCAAGGTCGATGGCATTGCTGGTCATTCTGTCGGGGAATTTACGGCCGCCGTTGGAGCGGGCGTTCTGCATGACAGCGACGCCGTTGCTCTTGTCGCACTTCGTGGCCGGGCAATGGCCGAAGCCGCCGATCTCGTTCCCACGGGCATGAGTGCCATTATCGGTGGCGACATGACCGACATCCTTACTCGACTAGAAGAACTCTCATTGTCTGCCGCCAATTACAACGGAGGCGGTCAACTCGTTGTGGCTGGACAACTGACAGCTCTTGCCGCACTCTCCGCAGAACCCCCTGCTGGCACCCGCGTGATTGCTCTGCCTGTAGCAGGCGCATTCCACACTACATATATGTCTACTGCTGTCGAGGCTCTGCGCAAGGCCGCAGGAAGCTTAGCAATCCAAGACCCGACACTCGCGCTGTGGACCAACAACGACGGTTCTCGCGTGAATAGTGGAGAACAATTCCGTGACCTCCTTGTGGGTCAAGTTTCGTCGCCGGTGCGCTGGGATCTCTGCATGGAGAGTTTTGCCGCTGCTGGAGTCACCGGCATCATTGAAGTTGCCCCTGCCGGCGCCCTCGTTGGGCTAGCAAAACGTGCCCTGAAGGGCATCCCCACTATTGCAATTCGCACTCCGGACGATCTCGTCGGCGCCCGTGACCTCATCGATTCTCTTCGCTAATCACGTTGGACTAAGGAAACCCCCACATGGAACACGTGCAATTGAACCAGTCTGTCGGAGCAAAGTACTCGCGTATCTACGCTGTAGGCGCCGCACGCGGAGACGTCACAGTCACCAACGATGACATTGCTGGACCAATTGAATCAAGTGATGAATGGATCCGTCAGCGCACTGGCGTCATCACGCGCATGCGCGCATCGAAAGATGTCACGGCGGCAGACCTGGCCACGGCCGCAGCACAAGAAGCAATCGCGAAAGCAGGTATCGACCCCAGCCAGATTGACGCTGTTCTCATCTCGACGATTAGCAACAGCGTTCAAACCCCGTCGATGGCAGCCCTCGTTGCGGAACGCGTTGGTGCGAATCCCGCTCCCGCATATGACATCTCGGCGGCCTGTGCGGGATACACGTATGGCATTGCCCAGGCCGACTCTTTCATTCGTTCCGGACTTGCGCATTACGTGCTTGTGATCGGGGCAGAAAAGCTCAGCGAGTTCGCAAAACCCACTGATCGCTCGATTTCTTTTCTTCTAGGCGACGGCGCGGGGGCTGTCATCGTGGGTCCGAGTGATTTCCCCGGCATCTCCCCCACCGTCTGGGGTTCAGACGGCAGCAAATGGGACTCCATCGGAATGGACCACACCCTCGCTGAGTACCGGGATGGCAAAGGCGAAATTGAGTGGCCGATGCTGCGCCAAGACGGTCAGACCGTCTTTCGGTGGGCTGTATGGGAAATGGCAAAAGTCGCAGCGCTCGCGCTAGAAAAGGCTGGAATCACCAGCGATCAACTCGCAGCCTTTATTCCGCACCAAGCAAACATGCGTATCATCGATGAGTTTGCCAAACAGCTCAAACTTCCCGAATCTGTTGTGATTGCTCGTGACATTGCAACGACGGGAAACACGTCGGCCGCTTCGATCCCTCTCGCAACTCACCGCCTACTTTTGGAAAACCCAGCGCTGAGCGGCGGACTTGCTCTGCAAATTGGTTTTGGTGCCGGCCTCGTCTTTGGCGCCCAGGTCATCGTTCTTCCCTAGCACCTCCCCAATTACCCTGCCAAGGCTGAGTAAACTAGGCCACGGTCAAAAATACACATCAACAAGGAGATAAAAAATGGCACTGTCCACCGAAGAGGTACTCGCAGGTCTTGCAGAGCTCGTCAACGACGAAACTGGCATTGCGACCGACACGGTTGAGCTGGACAAGTCGTTCACCGACGACCTAGACATCGACTCAATCTCGATGATGACAATCGTCGTCAACGCTGAAGAGAAGTTCGACGTAAAGATTCCCGATGAAGAGGTCAAGAACCTTAAGACAGTTGGCGATGCAGTCGCCTTCATCACCTCGGCTTCAGCCTAAGGATTTCTTGAACGGGGGCCGACTCGAGGCGCCGCAACGTTTCGACCCCCGCTCAGTTTCCATTCGTAATGCCTACAGAAAGTCTTCTCCCATGAGTTCGAAGAGAATTGTCGTCACCGGCATTGGCGCCACCTCCCCCCTGGCAGGGACGGCGCCCGAAACGTGGGCCGCACTTCTTGCCGGTAAGTCCGGTGCAACAGCTCTCCAGCAAGAATGGGTTGAACGCTTAGAAATACCCATTAAGTTTGCCGCCCAGGCAGCAGTACCCGCGGCCGATATTCTTGAACGAATCGAGACCAAGAGACTCGACCCCTCCAGCCAATTCGCCCTCATCGCGGGCCGCGAAGCCTGGGCAGACGCAGGAAGCCCCGCGGTAGACCCCGGTCGTCTTGCCGTCGATTGGGCCACCGGAATCGGCGGAGTGTGGACACTCCTTGACGCGTGGGACACACTGCGCGAAAAGGGCCCCCGCCGCGTACTTCCGATGACTGTGCCCATGCTCATGCCCAACGGACCCGCCGCCGCAATCGGCATGGACCTTCATGCTCGCGCCGGCGTTCGCACCGTCGTCTCAGCTTGCGCATCCAGCACCGAAGCTATCGCCAACGCCTATGACCGCCTCATGGCGGGTCACGCCGACGTCATTGTTGCTGGTGGTTCAGAAGCAGCCATTCACCCTCTTCCGATCGCCTCTTTTGCCGCGATGCAGGCACTGTCTAAGCGAAACGACGATCCCGCTTCGGCATCGCGGCCTTACGACGTGACCCGTGATGGTTTTGTCCTCGGTGAAGGCGCTGCCGCTCTCGTTATGGAGACGGAAGAGCATGCACTTGCTCGCGGCGCAAAGATTTACGCCGAGGTCGTTGGTGGCGCTGTGACCTCTGACGCGCACCACATCACTGCCCCCGACCCAGAAGGTTCTGCCGCAGCCCAGGCCATGCTTGATGCTCTTGCGCAAGCAGACGCCTCCATTAGCGATGTCACGCACATCAATGCACACGCGACTTCTACGCCGGTAGGAGATATTGCTGAGTACAACGCCCTTCGGCGCGTTTTTGGAGATCATCTCGACAACGTGGCCATCTCTGCCACCAAGGCATCCACGGGCCACCTGCTTGGTGGAGCGGGTGCGATTGAAGCGATGTTCACTGTGCTGGCACTGCACAACCGCTTAGCTCCGCCCACGATCAATCTCACGAGCCAAGACCCAATGATCCCCTTAGACGTCGTCACAAGCCCGCGTTCGCTTCCTGAGGGTGATCTGCTGGCAATCAGTAACTCGTTCGGTTTTGGCGGCCACAACGCCGTTGTAGCCTTCCGGAGCTACCGCTAGCCCACCTGGTTGAGCCACGTGACCGTAGAGTCATCGCTGGCGTGACGAAAAACATCTAATTCGGCATCCCAGGGTGCCCCAAGCATGTGGGACATCTCAGCGAGAAGGGCATTTGCGTTGGGTCCTGCAGTTTCCATAGCGACCCGAAGTCTGTTCTCATTGATGACCATGTTTCCACAGGCGTCCGTCTGAGAGTGAAAAATCCCCAGCGCCGGAGTGTGACACCAGCGACCTCCGTCGCCCCCGTACGAAGCGTCCTCGGTCACCTCGAAACGAAGGTGTGTCCATCCTCTGAGTGCCGAAGCCATCGCCGCGCCAGAACCGACAGGACCCTGCCAGTAATACTCGGCTCGCTGAGCACCCTCAAGAATTGGCTGGGCGCTCCACGAAAAAGTGACCCCGCGCCCCAAGACACGACTAATAGCCCACTCGACGTGTGGGCTTAACGCTCGCGGTGCAGAGTGTACAAAAATCACACCCGTCGACAGTGCCTTCATCTCATCATCCATTTCTCTAGGTGCGTCTTCCCCAACGACCTATGTATGGATGTGCGACACGGACATCGCCTATTTTGTTATATCGATAGTGTGCCACATTGCGACAAAGAGTAGCAATCACCCTGAAAAGTGCCTCAGCAAACTCTCAGCCCATCATCTACTGAGTAGAGTCTTTTCATGGCAGTGAAAGAAGCGTTGTTGGGAATCCTTACGTTAGGGCCCGCGTATGGGTTGCAGCTCCACGCAGAGCTCTGTCAGCGCGCACCTCATCGTTCGAGAACAAATGTCGGTCAAATCTACGGAACGCTCGAACGACAGATTGTGGCGGGTCTTGTCGTGCGTTTTGGTGAGACAGCCGACGGTTTGCCACTCTATTCGCTCACGGAGAAAGGACATGAACATGCCGAAGGCTGGCTTACGGGGCATGACCTCACCGTCGTGAATGACTGGCCTGAGCTCCTTGATCGGGTGCTTATAGCCCGCTCATTGAGCGGCACCTTTCTCGAGGCGATTATTGGGGCCTACGAAATCATTCTGACCACCGAGCGCCCAACAGTTTCGCTACCAGGACAAGGGCTGTCAGCCCTGGCTGCAGCGGCGACAGCACGATTCGAAGGCGCCGCCCTCGGATGGCTCGGTGACGTGCGCCGCGATATGACTCACAGATCACACCTTGAGAAGACCGACGAACAGGCTGACGATTGGCTCCCTGTGGGACGCGGCTACAACACAGACCGCCCAAAGCGCGGAAGGCCGGCCCAGATTGAGGCGACACCCCGGAAGAAGCGTCTCAGTGAAGAAGCTGGCCCGCGGTATTGAGAACATTCTTCTCACCGGCCAGCACGGCAAACGGAAAACGGTTCTCTGCCGGTGGCATCGGACAATTGAAGTTGTAGCTAAAGGCACACGGAGGTAGGAACGCCCGGTTGAAGTCCAACGTAATGCTGCCATCCGGGTTGGGCGCTACCAGAAGGAATCGCCCCACGCTGTAGGTTCTCTGACCGCTGGTCGCATCGGAGAACACAATCATCAGGGCTCGGCCTTCACGAAACGCCGCCGGCCGGTATTCCACGCCGTGAAGAATGAACCTGATCTCGCCCGGGATCATTTTGTCGCGGGCAGCCCCCTCATCTTTGAGGTGGCTCACCCCTAACGATCGACCACCCTCGATGGGTGCAAAGGTTCCAGTGATAACCCAATCGGGATCGTACGGATAGGCATCAATTGAGCCAAAGTTTTTGATGTCTTCGCTATTGGCGTCCCAAACGCGGAGCGCATATTTTCCGTCATCGCCCCGAATGACCGAGCCGGTCTTGCCATCTGCAAAGGAAATAGCGGAAGGCGAAGGCGCGTCCTTGGCATAAACGATGGCGGTGCCGTCAATGATGCTGCCATCAACAGCGATGCCATCTTGGCTGGTAGCAGTGAGCTCTAAGCCACGCTCGTCGGCGCCACGTGCTGCCCAGAGCCCAGGAATGCCCCACACCGATTCCCGAAATCCAACGGTTCCATAAAACCATTGTGTGTTGACCAAGGCCAGACTGCCTTGAGGAAGCAACGACATATCGCGTCGACGCGAACGAAAGAGGAGATATGCGGCTTCGGGGGTGTCATTCGAGTCAGTCACACGTTAATTGTAGGGCGGACGGGACTTGAACCCGTGACCGGACGATTATGAGTCGTGTGCTCTAACCAGCTGAGCTACCGCCCCTTACAAACAGAGTCTATTGCTGCGCGTTAGGCTCCCGTGCTTTCAGGATCGGGATCCACCACGGTCTCGCCGCGATACAGCGCCTCGAAAGTATCTAGGGTGCGAGTGATGTCGTGTCCACGAATGTATTGAAGAGAACTGTTCTTCATGCGCTCACGCTCTTCGTGGGGCATGGTCAGAACACGTTCGAGCTTCTGCGCCATTTCGTCAACGTCGCCCGGCGAAAAGAGGAACCCGTTTTCACCTTCGTGAATGAGGTGTGGCAATGCCATCGCGTTCGCTCCCACAATAGGCAGGCCGGAAGCCATTGCCTCCATCGTGGCGATTGATTGTAGCTCCGCGATTGAAGGCATGGCAAAGACCTTCGCACTCGAAAGTGTTGCCTTGAGCTGCTCGTCGGTCACGTATCCAGAGAATGTCACACGATCTTTGATGCCAAGAGCAGATGTCATGTTCCGAAGATTGTTGAGTTGGTCTCCCCCGCCCACAATCTCGAGAGTTGCCCCAAGAGCGATCGGCAATTTAGCGAAGGCCTTGAGAAGTACGTCAATTTTCTTCTCTCCCGTAACCCGACCGACAAAGAGAATCTTGTTTGGACCATCAAGAGAAAAATCAGGCCTGTAGCGATGAGCATCAATGCCACAAGAAATCGCATGAACATCTTTAAGTTTTGTGTATTCTTCAAGAAAATCAGCAGCCCGACGAGTTGGGGTTGTCACGGCTTCAGCACGTCCGAACGTGCGACTTGCAGCCTTCCATGCCGTGCGAATGGCCGCCTCTTGAAAAACCTCTGGAAGAAGGGTGAACTCCACCAAGTTCTCCGGCATGAAGTGGTTGGTGCCGACAATTCGAATGCCACGCTTCTGAGCTTCGGAGGACAGCGCTCCGCCCACAATGATGTGCGATTGAAAATGCACGACGTCTGGCTTAACTGCGTCGAGAATACGACGTGAGTTCTCACGAACCTGCCACGGAAGGGCAAAGCGCAACCAGTCGTGGGGGTACCAGCGCCAGCTCTTTAGTCGATGAACGGTCATGGGCTGACCCTCGTGAACCTCCGTCCACGTACCGTGTTTTCTACCTGCAGCGGGAGCAACAACGTGCACATTGTGACCGCGTTCAACCAAACCTGCAGCGAGACGTTCGGCGAACTTTGCGGCACCGTTTACATCTGGACCAAAAGTGTCGCACCCAATGAGAACTTTGAGTGGTCGCCTATTTTCGGGGGTCTTATCTCGTTCTCCCGAAGGAGAAACTGAAACATTTGACACACGGATCCTTTGTTTGAAAGGACATAATCGCCCCGGGCTCAACCAGTATCGGAGGAGGTGCTTCTATTTTACGGATGAACCGGGCTGTCGACGAGACGTGACGGCACTTTTCAGGTCCTCAGTCGCCTCAGCGAGCTCATGAGCTGTGTGTGGATGATACTTGGAGAGTAAAAAAACACCCACAACGGCGATGGCCCCGGCAACAATAAAAGAAAAAATTGCCCAACCCGGTGCTTGGGAAGCCTCATCGAGAATGACAATACCAATAGTCACGGCAACGATGGGATCAATAACGGTGAGGCCGGCGATCACGAGATCTGGCGGACCTGATGAGTACGCGTTCTGTACGAAAAGCGCCCCGAGTACGGCTGCCAGGAGAAGGGCAAACAAACATGCCCAGGTCAGCCAGTCTGTGGCGCCATCGAAGACGCGCGTAATAACAACCTTCGCCAGCGTGGCAACGAATCCGTAAAGAACTCCGGCGCCGACAATGTAAAACAGGGCTGAGGCGCGTTTTCGAAATATCCAAAAAACGACGGCGAAAATCACGAGCACTATCGCAAGAATCGTCAAGATCTCAAACAAATCAGCTGAATTAATCGGCGAGTTGACCGCCGTAAAGGCAGCGATAGCCACAAACAGGCCAATTCCACCAACACACAGGGTCACGGCCCACTTTGACATTCTGTTCAAACGCTTTTTACTGACCCGCGAGTTAATGACAGAAGTCATGACCAGGGCCACGGCACCAATGGGCTGCACCACAATCAGCGGCGAGAACCCGAGGCTGACAAGCTGAAAGACGATGGCGAAGCCCAGGAGTGCGGAACCGAACACCCACGATGGACGTTTGAAAAGTAAGAGCAATTGGCGAACGTTGAGGCCGGAGCTCTCGGCAACACCCGCATGTGGCGCTCCCCCCGCTTGAGCAGCAGCAGTGTTGGCCCCTACTTTCCCCACGCCACGATGCTGCATCTGAGCACCTATGGACATGAAGATAGCGCCGACGAGGGCGAAAGGGATGCCGATCAGTTGTTTCGGATCGAAGCCAATCGCCGCAGTGAGTTGCGACAAATCATCGATAGGCATGGAAAGGAGATTACCGTTACATCTGAGCAATAAGCTGGAGGCATGGCCGTTCGCCCCATTGTAATTTCAGGTTCACCAGTTCTTCACACCCCCGCCGCTCGCGTTGAGAAATTCGATGCTGACTTGGCGCACCTCGTGACGGACATGCTGGACACCATGGACGCCGCTCCGGGCGTCGGCCTCGCCGCACCACAAATTGGCGTGTCTGCACAGGTCTTCGTTTATGACTATCCCGATGAAGACGGCAATCCACGTCGTGGAGCAGCAGTGAACCCAGAACTGTTTATTTCCCCTTTAGAAATTCGCGAGACCACAGAGGAAGATGATGAAGGCTGTCTTTCATTTCCCGGTGAAAGGTTTCCCCTCGTTCGTGCCTCAAAAACTATTCTGAGGGCACAGGACATTCACGGCACACCATTCGAAATAGAGTGCGACGGCTGGTTTGCTCGCATCATGCAGCATGAGTTTGATCATCTCTTGGGCTACCTGTACATCGATCGATTGAACTTCACAGAAGCGAAGCTTGCCGCCAAAATTGAGCGAAAGCGCGGCTGGGGCAAGCCCAACCTTTCGTGGATGCCCGGCGTCGATAACCTCGAAGACAACCTCGCGGACTAGCGCTTTCAGCCCATCACGCCAAAATTGCGCAGCAGCGCTGCGACAACCCCAGCAATAAGCACGACAAAAATGTAGGG
>JBLHYZ010000020.1:0-10570 GCA_047631115.1 Alpinimonas sp.
TGGGGATCTATTTCTAGCCCAATGAGTTGAGCATCAGGCCGGGCATTGCGCAGGCGGTGCATTAATTCGAGCGGCGTAACGGCGCTGGCTCCGTAACCAAGGTCAACGACTAGCGGATCCTCGGTGGCCTTGAGCCCGGGCCACGTCTGCAGCCAGCGGTCAACGCGGCGCAAGCGATTGGGGTTTGTTGTCCCGCGCGTAATGGATCCCTGCATCATAAGTTCTAGTCAACCACCTTCGGTAAAGTGGAGGCATGACGACGCACACCCTTATCCTTCTCCGCCACGGCAACAGTGAGTGGAACCAGAAAAATCTCTTCACCGGATGGGTTGATGTTCACCTCACTGAACAGGGCATCGCCGAGGCCAAGCGTGCGGGGGAGCTTCTCACCGCCGCTCACCTTCTCCCCGATGTGCTGTACACGTCACTTCTTTCGCGTGCCATTCAGACCGCGAACCTGGCCCTTGATGTGGCCGACCGCGCCTGGATCCCGGTGAAACGCAGCTGGCGACTCAACGAGCGACACTATGGGGCGTTGCAGGGCAAAGACAAGGCCCAGACACTCGCCGAATATGGTGCCGAGCAGTTTCAACTCTGGCGTCGTTCGTTCGATGTGCCACCACCGCCCCTCGATGATAGTAGCGAATACTCGCAAGTCAACGACCCCCGCTATGTGGGCATCGACGGCGAACTGCCCAACACGGAATGCCTCAAAGACGTCATCGACCGCATGGTTCCCTACTGGGAATCAGACATCACAGTCGACCTTGCTGCCGGCAAGACGGTGCTTGTGACCGCCCACGGTAACTCACTGCGTGCCTTGGTGAAACACCTCGATGGCATCTCCGATGAAGACATCGCCGAGTTGAACATTCCCACGGGAATCCCACTGGTTTACACGCTGGATGAAAAATTTATGCCGATTGGAGCGGGTCGGTACCTTGACCCCAAGGCCGCTGCCGCCGGTGCGGCCGCTGTGGCAGCTCAGGGTGCCAAAAAGTAGGTTTTTCTCTCGATACAAAGAAAAAGGGGGGAACGCTATACAAATAGCCTTCCCCCCTTTTTCTAACGCCTCAGTGCTACTAGGCCGAAATATGGGGCGCCCACTCGCCGGTGGAGAGGTACTTCACTTTGCGCGCAATAGAGACAGCGTGGTCGGCGAAACGCTCGTGGTATCGCGAAGCCAACGTCGCATCAACCGTGTCGCCTATGGTGCCGGTCCATTTGTCACTCAACACTTTGTCGAAAACGCTCACGTGCAGTTCGTCAATCTTGTCGTCGATGTCGCGAATTTCTTCGGCAAAAGCAAGATCCTGGGTGCGAAGAAGATCAACAAGCTTGTTGACGATTTCAACATCGAGCTCGCCCATTTTGCGGAATGTTCCTCGCAGGCCCTTGGCAACCACTCGATCAGGAAAACGGTAACGCGCCAGTTGGGCGATGTGTTCAGCCATATCGCCCATGCGCTCCAGAGAAGCGCTGATGCGCAGGGCACTGACCACAATGCGAAGATCGCGCGCCACGGGCTGCTGGCGAGCGAGAATTTGAATGGCAAGCTCATCGAGGCTCAGCGCAAGTTCATCAATGCGTGCGTCCTGTTCGATGACTTGTTCCGCTAGCTCCACGTTTACATCGCCAAAGGCGACCGTCGCATTCTGCATAGACGTGGCAACGAGGCCAGCAATCTCGACAAGACGTTGTTGAACTTCGTGAAGTTCTTGTTGGAATACATCGCGCATAAAAATTAGCCCCTCCGGCAGATCGTGGTAGCCGTCTCAGTTAGCCCCGAAAAGGTATCTCAGACATGACTAACAGGTTAACGCAAGCTCAGACAGAGGTTAACAGTTGTCATTACCTACTGTTCCTACGGTATCGCGTGGCCCCAAGGGCCGGTGAGAGGCTCCCCGGTGGTTTAGCCTAAACACGACATGAATATTGAGTACCTTCTCCTCATCTCTATCGCCGTAGGGGCGCTCGCTGGCGCCGCCATCGCGAGCTTGGTATTTGTCGCAGCACGTCAGCGTCAGACTGCCGTGAGCCTCTCTTCGTGGGGCGTTCCGGAGGGAGTGTCATCGTTGATGGAACTTCTTGAGGTCCCGGCCATTATTGTTGATCCATCGCATAATGTCATGACGGCGTCCCCGCCTGCTTATTCTTTGGGGCTGATCTCGCAGGGCCGTCTCGTGACTCCAGAGTTGGTTCAATTGGTCGACAACCTTCGTGATCGTTCAGATTCTCTTACGGGTGAATTTGAGGTCGCCCGCGGACCCTTCGGTGATGCTTCGCTCAGCATCTTGGCCAGGGCCTCTCGCTATGGCGTGCGTTTCACCCTCTTGCTGATCACCGACAAGACAGAATTCCGTCGCCTCGATGAGGTCCGACGTGATTTCGTTGCCAACATTAGCCACGAGCTCAAGACGCCCATTGGAGCCGTGGGCTTGCTAGCGGAGGCGATCGAACAGGCTGCCGATGATCCCACGATGGTGAAGCATTTTGCTGATCGACTCCAAACCGAGGGCCGTCGCCTCGCGGGCATCACGCGGGAAATTATCGAGCTCTCCCGGCTGCAGGCAGAAGGGGCTCTCACCGCCTTCGAGAAGGTAAGTCTCGACGGGGTCATTTTGCAAGCGGTCGATCGCAATCGTGTTGTCGCATCGGCTAAAAATGTGGAGATGACGGCCGGGGGCGAGAAGGGAACCTTTGTTTTCGGCAACGAGGGCTCTCTCGTGGTTGCCGTCGACAACCTCATCTCGAATGCCTTGCAGTATTCGCCTAACAATTCTCGAATTGGTATTGGCGTAACCCGACAACGCGACTGTGTTGACATTGCGGTCACCGACCAGGGCATCGGCATGACGGTAGAAGAAGCGGCGCGCGTATTTGAGCGTTTCTACCGAACCGATCAGGCGCGTTCGCGCACGACCGGCGGCACGGGACTTGGGCTCAGCATCGTGAAGCACACCATTCAGAACCACGGAGGCGAAGTGCGCGTCTGGTCTCGCCCCGATAGCGGCTCAACATTTACCATCCGATTGCCCGAAGCTACCGAGTACCCCCACGGAGAGACTCCATGACCCGCATTCTGCTTGTCGAAGATGAAATAGCCCTGAGCGAGCCTTTAGCCTTTCTCTTGGGACGCGAGGGTTTCGAGGTGAGCGTTGCCGAAACAGGGCCGCAAGCCATCGAGATGTTTGCGCTCACGAACCCCGACCTGATTCTGCTCGACCTGATGCTCCCCGGGCTGCCAGGAACAGAAGTTTGCCGCCAGATTCGCGCAATCTCCCAGGTCCCTATCATCATGCTCACGGCCAAGGATTCCGAGGTTGACGTTGTTGTCGGGCTCGAACTCGGTGCGGACGACTATGTCACAAAGCCGTATTCGACGCGCGAGCTCCTAGCTCGGGTGCGCGCGGTCATGCGCCGTCGCGTTGAAGAGGGCACTCCTCTCTCGGATGACGTGCTGTCGTCGGGCCACATAGCGCTGGATATTGACCGCCACACGTTGCAGGTCAACGGCAAGCTCACTCCCATGCCGCTCAAGGAATTCGAGCTTCTCGAGTACCTCATGCGAAATGAAGGTCGAGTTCTCACGCGGGGGCAATTAATAGATCGCGTGTGGGGTAGCGACTACTTCGGTGATACCAAGACGCTCGATGTCCACATCAAGCGCATCCGATCGCGCATCGAAGCAGACTCAAAAGAGCCAGTGATGCTCATGACGGTTCGGGGCTTAGGCTACCGCTTCGACGCCCCGCGACCTTAAAAACTATTTGGTGCCGAGGTGCAGAGCGATCGACGGCTCGAGGCCGTCATATTCGGGCTGGCCGGTTGTCAGAACGGGAACGAGAGCAGTTTTGCCGTCTGCGCTGCCGTACTGGAAGTACACCTCAAGCAGAGATCCAGGCTGGGAGTCGATTCCTTCGAAGACAATCTTGTCTTCGCTCATGGCGCCCCACGAGGTGGGAGTCTGAGAGCTCGGAATAGCCAGCTCGCCTTTGACGATTGCGCCCTTGGACATGAACTGAATGCTCATATCAATGTCGGTGCCGGTGGTATTGATGGCAGACAACAGCAGGCTCGCGGTCTCTCCATCGTCGCTGATGAGAATGAGGTTACGAAGTTGAACCTCACCTACATTTACGCCAATGCCGTCGCTGGGATCGTACTGTTGGGTGGTCGCCTGAGGTTGAATCAGATTGCAGCCGCTTGCCCCCAAGGCAAGCCCAATGGCCAAAATGGCAGAAATGGCAATGCGAACCTTCACGACGAAAGCCTCCAAATGAGCGGTCTGTGCGGCCTTATTTTGGGCCCGAAAATCACAGGAATTCCTCGACAACTCTAGCCTATGAACTTTTGGACGATTCGACTCGCGGGCCCGGTCAGCGGGGAGTATTACTGAAATGATTCTAGTAAAGGCTTCAGTGTTTGCCTGAAAAAGAACTGCAATAAGACGCCATATGCCGTGGTAAACTGTACTATCTTCGAAGGGGAAACACGCATGCAGTTCATCGTCGGTGAAACCGTCGTCTATCCGCACCATGGTGCAGCAAAAATTACAGAGGTTAAGACCCGCGTAGTTAAAGGTGAAGACAAGCTCTACCTCAAGCTCCACGTTACGCAAGGTGACCTCACTATTGAGGTTCCGGCTGAAAACGTCGACCTCGTTGGCGTCCGTGACGTCATCGGCAAGGAAGGGCTAGAAGAGGTCTTTGATGTGCTTCGGGCGCCTTTTACAGAAGAACCCACCAACTGGTCACGTCGGTACAAGGCCAACTTGGAGAAGCTTGCTTCTGGTGATGTCATAAAGGTCTCCGAAGTGGTTCGTGACCTGTGGCGTCGCGACCAGGACCGCGGTCTTTCGGCTGGTGAGAAGCGCATGCTCGCTAAGGCGCGTCAGATTCTGATTTCTGAACTCGCACTGGCGGAGAAGACCGACGAAGAGTCGGCCTCGCTTGTTCTTGACGGCGTTCTCGCGTCCTAGGCGGCGCGTTCTGTCACACGATCTCGGCATCGTCCCGATCATGGCCCTGTCTCGATGATGCCCGAGTCGCTGACACCGCGTATTGGGGTAATTGTTGTGGCTGCGGGAAGCGGCACGCGTCTCGCTAGAGCGGAACCCAAGGCATTTGTCGAGCTAGCAGGCCAGACGCTGTTGGAGCGGGCTTTGCATTCCGTTTGTGGAATGGTTGAGCCGGTACAGATTGTCATAGTCGCTCCGGAGACACACCTCACCCAGGCCAGAGAAATCGGTCGGCGCGCGGCGGGACTCGTTTCAGACTCCCTGACGGTTATTGCCGGGGGCGAAACTCGTCATGCTTCTGTGCAGGCCGGACTCGCTGAGTTAGGGCCTGGAATTACAGTTGTTCTGGTACACGATTCCGCCCGGGCACTAGCGCCGAGCTCTCTGCTGGACGCTGTCATGGCGGCCGTAGATTCCACCGGGGAAGGCATTATTCCCGCTCTTTCTGTCTCTGACAGCATCAAACGCGTAGGTCCCGGTGGAGAGGTCTTGGGCCTCGTGGATCGAAGCGACTTGGCCGCGGCTCAAACGCCCCAAGGTTTTCCTCGGGAGCAACTCGATGCCGCCTATCGCGCGGCAAGCCATGCCGATTACACCGACGACGCGGCTGTTTTCTCTGCGGCGGGGCACCGGGTGCAAACCATCGAGGGAGACGCTCTTGCCTTCAAGATCACGACCGCGTGGGACTTAAACCGGGCCCATCACCTTCTCAGCGAGCGCACGCCTGTCTCTGCAGTTTCGCGTGTGGGCATTGGTGTTGATGTCCATGCTTTTGGTGAGTCTGACAATCTGTGGCTCGCGGGTCTTCTCTGGCCCAGCGAAAAACAGCTTTCGGGTCATAGCGACGGTGACGCTGTTGCTCACGCCCTGTGTGACGCCCTCCTGTCGGCGGCTGGGCTAGGAGACATCGGGGGAGTGTTCGGAACATCGGCTCCTGAGTTTGCTCATGCTCGGGGTGAAGTATTTGTTCGCGAAACGGTGAGACTTTTGGGTGTTGCTGGCTTCGAGCCGGTTCACGCCAGCGTTCAACTCATTGGCAATCGCCCCACATTTGCTCCGCGCCGGGTTGAGGCCGAAACTCTCCTTTCTCAGTGGGTCGGCGCTCCTGTGAGCCTCTCCGCCACAACCACAGACGGACGTGGGTTCACAGGCCGTGGTGAAGGAATTGCGGCTCTTGCCACAGCGCTGGTTCGCTCCCTGACACCTAACTGAGCCTCCGATAAGCTCTAACCCGTGAGTATTCGCCTATTTGATACGAAAGAGGGAGCCCTTCGGGTTTTCGTTCCTCTCGAACCCAATCGCGTTTCTCTTTATTTATGTGGTCCCACGGTTCAATCCAGCCCGCACATCGGTCATTTGCGCAGCGCCTTGGTCTACGACCAACTCCGTCGCTGGTTCGCCCACGAGGGGTATGCCGTTACCTTGGTGCGCAACGTAACCGACATCGATGACAAAGTGCTCGACAACGCCGTAGCGGGCGGAACCGAGCCGTGGTGGGCCCTGGCCTATCGCATGGAGCTGGAGTTTTCGCAGTCCTACGGGGCCCTCGGAATCCTGCCACCAACCTACGAACCGCGAGCAACCGCCAGCATCCCCGAAATGATTGCTCTCATTGAGCGTCTCATCGAACGGGGCCATGCTTATGTGGCTGCCGATGCCTCCGGCGACGTGTACTTCGATACGCGCAGCTGGCCAACCTATGGCGCCCTCACCCGCCAGAACCCTGATGATTTGGATCCGGCGGTCGATGCTGACCTGCGTGGCAAGAAAGATGTTCGTGACTTCGCGCTGTGGAAAGGCCACAAAGCAGGGGAACCTGAATCCGCTAACTGGATGACACCCTGGGGCGGCGGTCGACCCGGCTGGCACATTGAGTGCTCCGCAATGGCAACCAAATACCTGGGCGCCTCCTTTGATATTCACGGAGGCGGTCTCGACCTGCGCTTCCCGCATCACGAGAACGAGCTTGCTCAGTCGGAGGCTGCCGGCGACGGGTTTGCCCGATACTGGCTGCACAACGGCCTTGTCTCGGTCGGTGGGCAGAAGATGAGCAAGTCGCTCGGTAACTCCGTTTTTGCTGCCGATCTTCTGACAGCATCCGATGCCATTGTGCTGCGATACCTTCTCGGCTCGGCGCACTACCGATCCACCCTGGAACTTCACGACACTGCTGTGGCCGAAGCCCAGGCAGCCTTTGATCGCATCACTGGATTTCTCGCACGAGTCACGCGTGTAGCGGCCGCCGATATTGGCGCAGGAGCGGTTCCTTTCCGCTTTCGTGACGCCATGAACGACGACCTCAATATTCCCCAAGGTGTGGCTGTCATCTTTGACGAGGTACGATCAGGGAACACGATGCTCGATGATGGCATGATTGTTGAGGCAGTTTCCATCGCCAAACGCATTGTTGCCATGCTTGATGTCCTGGGATTGAACCCAGCGGCACCCGAGTGGAACAACATCGGCACACAGCCCAGTGCTGCAGCCCTCGAGCTCCTTATGGAGCAACTACTTATCAACCGCCAGGAAGCACGTGACACACGTGATTTCGCGGCGGCCGACAGAATCCGCGACAATCTTGCCGCGGCAGGTATCACGATAGAAGACACCCCCACGGGTGCACATTGGAGTCTTCATGGCCGGTAAGCCAGGACGAGCCGGAGCGGTTCGCAAGCAGGGTAAGAATAAAGCCGTCGGATCGGGCGGACAAGGCCGTCAGGCCCTTGAAGGTAAGGGCCCCACGCCCAAAGCCACGCAACGTGACTGGCATCCAGCGGGCAAGCGCAAGATTCACATGGACAAGCTGGCTGCCACCAGAAAACTTCGTCCCGGTTCTGGTTCGGGATCGCCCGAGGGCGCTGTGCGCAAACCCCAAGTTCGTCGCCCCAAGCAGGTTGATGAGGCTGAAATCGTCACAGGCCGCAACTCGGTTCTCGAAGCCCTTCGCGCCGAGATCCCCGCCACCGCTTTGTACATCTCGAACCGCATCGAAATGGATGATCGAGTAAAAGAAGTGCTCAACATCGCGACCAAGCGCGGCCTGCCCATCATGGAGGTTATGCGCCCCGAGCTCGACCGCCTCGCCGGTCACGATTCTGTACACCAGGGTTTGGCTCTCAAAGTTCCGCCCTATGAGTATGCGCACCCCACCGAGCTCTTGGATGAGGTCATTGCCTCGGGCCAAAACCCGCTTTTTGTTGCTCTTGATGGCATTACCGATCCCCGCAATCTGGGCGCAATCATTCGCTCCACGGCGGCATTCGGTGGTCACGGCATCATCGTTCCCCAGCGTCGCTCCGTGGGCCTCACTGCTTCGGCATGGAAGACCTCCGCCGGCGCAGCAGCTCGATGCCCTGTGGCGATGGCCTCCAACCTCACCGCGGCAATTAAAGCGTTCAAAGAGCGCGGCGTTTTCGTCATCGGACTCGACGGAGACGGCGACGTAGACCTTCCCGGTCTCGAGCTCGCTGACCGGCCACTGCTTGTTGTCGTCGGCAGTGAGGGCAAGGGATTATCCCGGCTCGTTACAGAGACCTGCGATGCCATTGTTTCTGTCCCCATTTCGGCCAGCACAGAATCCTTGAACGCTGGAATAGCTGCGAGTGTCACGCTGTATGAAATTTCTCGTTTACGCTCAGCCGCTGTCTAGCAAACTGCCAGACTTCGCCCCTAGGCTAGAAGGCACGCCGTTGGCATGACGCTGCCGCGATCCCAAACCCCCGCTTGGAGTACACCCGCATGACCATTGGTTCCCCAGGATCACGGCCCAGCCGTAATGAACGCCGCGATGAGGCGCGCGTCAAGGCCAAACAGCAACGCGAAGACCAGATAAAAAAGGACAAGCGCAACCGCTGGTTCCTGCAAGGTGGGATTGTCGTTGCTGTGATCGCGGTCATCGCCGTTGTCACCCTTTCCATCAGTAGCTCGGTTAGGCCTTCGGGTCCTGGCCCCGCCAATATGGCGAGCGACGGTATTGTCCTCGGAATCGGTATGGAAGCTCAGCTCACCGATGCGTTAGCTGAAGGATCTGCGATCGTTCCTACCGAGGCGACTCCAAATGTCATTGACATTCGGATTTATCAGGATTACCTCTGCCCATTTTGCCGGGATTTTGACACCACCAATTCTGAGCAGATTCAGCGTCTCGTTGAAGAGGGCGCAGCGACGGTTGAGGTTCACCCCATTGCGCTTTTGACCAGTCGTTCGGCCGGGTCACAGTATTCTTTGCGGGCTACGAACGCTGCTGCGTGCGTAGCGAACTTCTCACCCAACAGCTTCTGGGCATTCAACCAGGAACTGTTTGTTCAGCAGCCGGCTGAAGGTACCACGGGGCTGGATAACGACGCCATCAAGGCAATCATTGCTGCGACAGGGGCAACCAGCACTGCCACCATCAACACATGCATCGACGACAAGACGTTCGAAAAGTGGGCGCAAGCGGCCACCGAACGCGCTCTCACTGGGCCGCTACCTGGGTCTCAAGTTGCCAGCGTGAGTGGTACTCCGACCGTGTTGGTCAACGGAATCCAGTACACGGGATCGCTAACGGATCCTGCGATCTTTAATGCGTTCGTCGTTCAGGTTGCTGCTGCGGCCTACGCCACAGCTACGCCCACGCCAGTTCCCACCCCGTAACATTCGGACCCGAGAAAGCCCGCCCTTCGTGAGGGTGGGCTTTTTCTCTTGTGGGATTCGTTATTATTGTCAGGTAGTCCTCTTATGAGGTCTGCATGCCGGCTTGGCGCAATTGGTAGCGCACCGCTCTTGTAAAGCGGGGGTTGTGGGTTCGAGTCCCACAGCTGGCCCCACGATTCATTTTTTTCTCCGGCTGGCTTCACCGCCTGAAAGTACATCTCATGCGTTTGCGCCTCGTAGCCCCCGCCCTCATTGCTGTTCTCGCGCTGAGCCTCACCGGCTGTGCCAACAACGCGTCGTCTGAGCCACTCCCCAAAGCCACGGGCTCTGTCAGCGTTGATTCTGCGGCAGCTGCCCTCCTGCCGACTGCCGTCGCGGCATCCGGAGTCCTGAGCATCGCCAGTGACGCTTCCTATGCCCCCAACGAATTCAAAGATGCAGACGGCAAGGCCATTGGCTGGGAAATCGACTTGGTCAACGCCATCGCTGCAAAACTTGGTCTCAGCACAGAGGTCAATCAAGCATCCTTTGACAACATCATCCCGAGTGTTGTCGGCGGAAAGTTTGATGTGGGCATTTCCTCCTTCACCGACACTGTGGAGCGTGAGAAACAGGTCGACTTTGTGAACTACTTCGCTGCCGGCAACCTCTGGGCAACGGCAGCTGGCACGACAGTGGACCCCGATAACGCTTGTGGGCTCACGGTCGCCGCGATGACGGGGGGAACGCAACTCACGGA
Organism: Alpinimonas sp.; assembly: GCA_047631115.1. Taxonomy (GTDB): domain Bacteria; phylum Actinomycetota; class Actinomycetes; order Actinomycetales; family Microbacteriaceae; genus Alpinimonas. The sequence goes on from JBLHYZ010000020.1 coordinate 10,395, forward strand.
GGAGCTCCCCGACCGTTCCGCAAAGTGCGTGTCAGAGGGAAAGCCTGCGATCGAGATTCTTCAGTTTGACGATAACTCTGCGGCAACGAACGCAGCGGTTCTCGGCAAGGCCGACGCGGTGAGTGCCGATTCCCCCGTGACTCTGTATGCCATCGAGCAATCCAAAGGCAAACTTG
>JBLHYZ010000021.1:0-10045 GCA_047631115.1 Alpinimonas sp.
AAATCCCCGTGGCGCGGCCCCTTAGTGACGAAACCGACGCCCTCCTCAAGGCAGAGAGCTAAATATTCTCTGCGTCGCATCCCTGCGTTCTCTTTACGTCTAGCTGACGCCCCTAATCATGGGGCTATGGAACGTGCCGGAGAAGGCTCGCTGGCTCGCACCGACGCGGTCGAGATAAGGCGTCACTCCGCCCATTTGGAACGGCCAACCTGCACCCATAATCATGCACAAATCGATATCTTCGACACCTTCGACAACTTTTTCTTCCAGCATGCGATGGATTTCATCTGCCAGACCATCCTCTACGCGGAGGCGAAACTCCTCTCCAGTGATGGGCGAGGAGCCGCCGCGAATGATCGCCTCGGCCCCCTTGTCGAAGCCCGTAACGACACCCTTCTTGTCGCGTGACAAAAGCTTGCCATGCTCCGCCAGGGCGTGCAGGTTGTCACTCCGATAGAAACGGTCGGGGAATGCTGCGTAGTGCGTGTCTAGAACGTGAGCACCGACCTTGAGGCCCACGAGTTCGAGTAATTCGCAGGGGGTCATTGGCAGACCAAAAGGCTTGAGTCCAGTGTCAATAACGTTCAATGGCGTTCCGTTGTCAATCGCATGCATTGCTTCACCAAGGAGTCGGGCGAGAATACGGTTGACAACAAAGCCAGGGGAGTCCGTTGTGATGACAGCAGACTTTCGGAGTGATTTCGCTGTCTCCATCGCGGTGGCTAACGCTGTGTCATCTGTTTTGCTCGCACGGACAACCTCTAGAAGAGGCATGACCGCTACGGGATTAAAGAAGTGAAAGCCCACGAGGCGTTCCGGATGAGCGAGCTGGGAGCCAATCGCGTCGACGGATAACGATGAGGTGTTTGTGGCAAAGATGGCTGATTCAGGTGCATGCTTCTCCACCTCGGCAAAGACGTCCTGCTTGGCTTTCAGTTCCTCAAAGATTGCTTCAATGACCCAATCGGCGTCAGAAAAGTCTGCGAGGTCTGTTGTCGTTGTCACGAGAGCACTAAGTCTTTTTGCTTCGTCACTTCCGATGCGTCCCTTTTCGTGGAGCGCAGCAATGTTTTCGTGGATATAGGTCAAAGCGACGTCAAGGCGGTCTTGATTGATGTCGGTGAGCAACACGGGAACCTGAAGGCGCCGAACAAAGAGCAGCGCAAACTGTCGAGCCATCAGACCAGCACCAATGATGCCGACCTTTGTGACGGGCCGCGCAAGCTTCTTGTCAGGAGCGCCAGCCGGGCGCTTAGCTCTCTTTTGCACCAGGTTGAACGCATAAATGGACGCGCTGAACTGATCACCGGAGATCAGGCGCGCCAGGGCGTCGTCCTCGCGCGCAAAACCTTCCGCTTTCGTTCCAGATTTAGCGGCCGCCATCAGATCGAGTGCGGCATAGGGAGCCTTTGCAACAGACCCCAGCTTGGATTCAAGCATGGAGCGAGCCATCTTGATTGCGATATCCCACTTGATGAGACGTTCCGCCTTTGAGGGCTCGTGGGCTCGATTGACCTTGGTTGAACCGCTCAGCACTCCGTCTGCCCAAGTGAGGGATTCTTCAAGGAAGCGCACCGAATCGAACATGACATCGGTCACACCCAGCCTTAGCGCGTCGGCCGCAGACATTGTTCTGTTGTTCTTAAGAGGGTTCTCGATGATGATTTTGAGAGCGTTCTCGATTCCGACCAGGTTGGGAAGAAGGAAGGCGCCACCCCAGCCAGGAACAAGTCCTAAGAAGGTCTCGGGTAGCGCGAGCGCTGGCGCACTGGCGTCTACTGTGCGGTACGTGGCATTGAGGGCAATTTCAAGACCACCACCGAGAGCTAGACCGTTGATGAAAACGAAAGAAGGGACACCGAGGTTGCCGAGGCGTCCCAGAGAACGGTGTCCAAGCTGGGACAGCTGACGTGCTATCTCGAGCGACGGGATGTCTTGAACCTTACTGAGGTCGGCTCCGGCCGCCAAAATGTAAGGCTTGCCGGTTACGGCAACCCCGTGGATCTCACCGTTCTTCGCGCGAGCGGCAAGATTCTTGAGTACGGTGTCGAACTCCATGAGTGACTGTGGCCCGAGAGTATTGGGCCGGGTGTGGTCGATGCCGTTATCTAATGTAATGAGAGCGATCACTTTGCCCGACGCTAGGTGGACGTCACGCACGAGGCTGTGAGTCACCACCTCATCAGGGCTGATCGCGAGAAGCGCTGAGAAATCAATTGCGTCGTAGTCAGTCATGAGTTGGTTTCTCCCTTGTAGTTGGGGTTCTCCCAGATAACGGTTCCGCCTTGGCCTAGACCAATGCACATCGTGGTGACGCCATAACGAACCTCCGGATGACGCTCAAACTGGTGAGCGAGTTGAATCATGAGTCGCACTCCGCTTGAGGCCAGAGGGTGACCGATCGCAATCGCTCCACCGTATTCGTTGACGCGGGGATCGTCGTCGGCTATCCCGAAGTAGTCCAAGAACGCTAAGACCTGCACAGCAAAGGCTTCATTGACTTCAAAGAGGCCGATATCTTCAATCGTCAATCCAGCTTTATCGAGGGCTTTAATGGTCGCGGGAACAGGACCGTAGCCCATAACCTCGGGTTCTACGCCAGCGAAGGCAAAGGACACCATGACCATTTTGATGCCCAAGCCCAAGTCCGTTGCTACCTTCTCGCTTGCCAGGAGGCAGACAGTAGCGCCGTCATTGAGGCCGGAGGAGTTTCCCGCCGTGACTCGGCCATGTGATCTGAAGGGGGTCTTGAGCGCAGCAAGCCCGTCAAGGGTTGTGGCGGGCCGCGGAGCCTCGTCAATCGAGGCGAGGCCGAATCCATCGGTCGTTCGGTTTGCTACCGGTATGAGGTCAGCCTGGATGTGGCCTGCTTCATAAGCGGCAGCAACCTTTTGCTGACTGCGCATGGCGTAGGCGTCGGCACGCTCTTTGGTGAGTTCAGGAAAACGATCATGAAGTCTTTCGGCGGTGGCCCCCATGTTGAGGGCATCCGTGCTGACGAGCTTCTCCGCAAGAAAACGGGGATTCGGATCCACATTGGAGCCCATCGGGTGGCGTCCCATGTGCTCGACACCGCCCGCCAAAACAATGTCGTAGGCGCCAAAAGCAATGCCGCCGGCGGTCGCCGTAACAGCCGTCATCGCACCCGCACACATGCGATCAATCGCATAGCCGGGGACGCTCTGGGGAAGGCCTGCTAGGAGTGCAACGGTGCGACCGAGTGTAAGCCCCTGATCGCCCTGTTGTGTTGTGGCAGCAATGGCCACCTCATCAATTTTATCAACAGGAACCTTTGGATTTCGATCGAGCAGCCCGATCATAGCCTTGACCGCGAGGTCATCGGCACGCGTCTGCCAGAACATGCCCTTCTCTCCGGCGCGGCCAAAAGGTGTACGGACGCCATCCACAAAAACGACACGGTTATTCGAGCTCATAGCTTCTCCAAACAGTTGATACTGTGAAGGCTATTGCGTTAGAGGGGAAACACGCTTAGTCACTTGTGGTTGTTGATGCATCATCGCCTGGTTCTGGCTTCACCTTTTGGGGTGCATCCACAAAAGCTTGAGCAATCCGCTGCGCTGTTGCTGTTACTTGCCAAGAACGCGCGCCGTGCAAGGTGAGAGCCTCCCCAATAGAATCCGCGTCAATGACGGCTGGCGGGGCCCAGGCCACTTCACGCAACATCGATGGGGTGAGAAGATTTTCGACAGGCATCGCCAGCTCTTGCGCAATTTCTTGCACAGCGGCCCGTGCTTCGTTGAGGCGGTCGAGAGCTTCGGGTCGGCGATCGCCCCAGCTGCGTGGGGGCGGAATTGATTCGCTGCGAACTCTTATTGCAGGCATGTCACTCGTTTCGAGGCCCCTTTTTATTGCGTCCCACCACGAGTCCAAAAGGGTTCTACTTGCTCGGCCATTAAAACCGGAGAGGGACGCCAGAGCGGGCTTATTGGCGAGTGTCGCGTGAGCCGCCGTAATGATTGCTGAATCGGGAATGAGGCGCCCGGGTGAGACGTCGCGAGATTGTGCAATGGTGTCTCGTTCCATCCAGAGTTCGCGGGCGATGGCAACCTGTCGAGCTGTGCGGAGGGTGTTGAGGCCAGAGAGTCGACGCCACGGTTCTGCCGGAATGGCCTTTTCTGGCTTGGCGAGTGTTGCTTCGAACTCCTCGTGAGCAAACTGGAGTTTGCCGGCCTCGATAAGCATGTGCTCGATCTCGTCTCGAAGATCAACCAGGAGTTCGACATCGAGTGACGCATACGTCAACCAAGATTCCGGAAGTGGACGTGTCGACCAGTCAGCAGCACTGTGCTCTTTCTTCAGGTGAATGCCGAGCAGTTCCTCGACGACAGCACCGAGCCCGACGCGCTCTAGTCCGAGGAGACGTGCCGAAAGTTCGGTATCAAAAATTTTTGTGGGAGCTATGCCGACTTCCCGTAAACACGCGAGGTCCTGACTGGCGGCATGAAGAACCCACTCACAACCAAGGGTGACCTTTTGGAGATCACTCATATCGCCAATAGCGGGGGGATCAAAGAGAAACGTTCCTGCGTTACGGCGGTGCACCTGAATGAGGTAGGCCCGTTGCGAGTATGTAAAACCAGATGCTCGCTCTGCATCAATGGCAAGAGGTCCCTCGCCAGCGGCAATGGTCTGGCAGGCTTCGAGGAACTCACTTCGAGAGTCAATGACGTGAACTCTAACCACGCTCCCGGCGGTGTGCGGCAAGGCTCACGGCTTCGCCGCTTGGTGGTAACCCGGCGAGCATGCAGAGAAGCTCACCCCAAGCGTGAAGCTGTGAGGACATGTCATCTTCCCGAGGAGACCAGGACGCACGTAGTTCGATTTGTGAGGCGTCACCTTGTTCTGTCAACTCACCAAACCCTGTGGAGAGAGTGCGCGTAGCAGTGCCGGAGGCGTTGTCGTAAAGTGCCCCTCGTGAATCGAGAGCATCGACAAGCCACGACCAGGTGACGTCGGCAAGAAACGGATCAAGGGCTATCTCGTTTTCGAGTGGCGCCTGAGCGAAACATACAACGCGGAACGCACCGCCCCAAGACGCCGGCTCTTCGGGGTCATGCAAAAGAATGAAGCGTCCGGCACCGTGAATCGAATCTTCGGCAGTGTGGCTGGTGGCGCTCGATGCACCCAAGACGTCCGCCGCCAAAGCGATGCTGAAGGGCGCAACGCCCGAAGGCGAAGGAATCTTACGCACCGTCAGTTCACTTCTAAAAACGACAGAATCCATGGACTCGCATGCGGCAGCAAAGGGCAAGGGAAGCTGCGGAGTCGGCGAGGGGGCGTTCACAGCAAAAGACTAGTGTGAGTCGCCATCGAGCATTCCCGGGGCTCGCCGCCAGAGGGTGAATACTGAAGGCGTTCCCTCATCACGACGGAGCGACACTAGGTCATATGAATCTGCTGAAACGTCAAGAAGCTGAGATAGCGCTGATGCGGCTGCTTTTTCGGCAGCAGCAACGGTGTTTGCGCCGATCGTAAGGCAAACATCGTCAAATAGCTGCTGAAAGGCAAACTGTCGGGCGACGGAACGGCCACCCTCCACGAGAATAAGGTCAATATTCATATCGGTTAGAACCTCGACAATGCCTGTTGTCGTTTGATCTCCAGCGAGAACGTGAACACGACTTCGGTCGGGACAATTATCCCACGGAAGATCCCCGCTGGTGGAGAGGACGACGAGCAGACCGGCGGCGGGCAAATTCCAACCCTCCGCACGAACTGTGCTGGCTCCGACGACAATTGCATCCGCTCCTGAGCGAATTATTTTCAGAATTTTACGGTCCATGATGGAGCTCAAACCGGTCGATTTTCCTTGAGCGTCTGCGTAACGACCCTGATTATCTATCGCCATGTTAAGGCGAATGTGACGCCCTGAAGCGGGCCAGGCATAGGTCTCCTCAAGACCAGCTAGATCGATGGAGTCTCGGATCACAACGCCAATGACTTGGCCGTGATTTGGCGCTTAATTCGCCACAGCATGGCAGCCATCCCACGAACCCGAAGGGGGGAGATGAGCTTGGTCAGGCCGAGTGTGTCGGGAAAATCTGCCGGCACTGCGAGAGCGTCATCGATATTTAACCCGGATAACCCTTGAACAAGTATCGAAGCGAACCCTCTTGTGGTGGGGGATTGCTCCGGGGCTGTTGCGAACACTCGGACAGTGCGGTCGTCGCTCACGTCAACGAAGATAAAAACGGGAGACTGGCACTCCTCTACACGCTCGAGTAGCTCTGGGTGACCTGAGTATTCAGGGGGTAATGCGGGGAGATGTTGAGAAAATTCGAGAAGAAGTTGAAGGCGATCGCTTTCGGACAATTCCAAAAAATCGTCTCGTGTCTGGGACAGGACCTCGGGAAGCATGTCCACTAGTTTTCCACGAAGGAACCAGGCTCGGCCCCCGTCACGATGGGAACCCGAACAGCGTTTCCCCATTCAACCCATGAACCGTCGTAATTGCGAACGTTTTCGAAGCCCATGAGGTATTTCAAGACAAACCAGGTGTGACTCGAGCGCTCACCGATACGGCAGTAGGAAATCACATCATCTCCCGGCTTGAGGCCCGCACCGTCGATGTAAACGGCATCAAGTTCCGCGCGCGAACGGAACGTCCCGTCCTCGGCAGCGGCCTTGCTCCACGGCACACTGGCAGCGCCTGGAATGTGACCTCCACGCAGGGCCCCCTCCTGCGGGTAGTCGGGCATGTGAGTGCGCTCTCCGCTGTATTCCTGAGGGCTGCGCACGTCGATGAGTGGTTGACCCAAGTGGGCAAGTACGTCCTCTTTAAGTGCTCGCAGCTGCGCATCGTCCCGAACGACAACGGGGTACGTTACGGTCGACCGTTGAGTCTGCGACGTTGTGAGATCACGGCCTTCAGAAATCCATTTGTCGCGGCCACCATCAAGGAGGCGAACATCGGGGTGACCGAACAGGGTAAAGACCCAGAGCGCGTAGGCGGCCCACCAATTACTTTTATCGCCATAGATCACAACGGTCGTTTCTCGAGAAATGCCTTTGGAGCCGAGAATTTCGGCAAACCGCTCACCGTTGACGTAATCTCTCACCACTGGATCATTGAGGTCGGTGTGCCAGTCAATTTTAACAGCTCCTGGAATGTGGCCAATTTCGTAGAGCAGAACATCTTCATCTGATTCAACGATGACAATGTTGGCGTCGCTGAGTCGAGTCGACAGCCATTCAGTGCTGACAAGGGCCTCGGGGTGTGCGAATTGGGCAAATTTGGGACTGTGATCCGCTAAAACTGTCATGACTCCAAGGTTTCGTTTAGGCATGTGCGACGGGATGAGTGCTAATAGTCTTGTGTCGCACCTTTGACCTTACGTTTGAAACACGGTTGGTGCCAATACCGCACCGAAGACCGCAGCGACCAAAGGATGCACGTGACCGAGACAGCCAACATTGTTTCTCTGGTTGATCGCCACCCGACTTTGGACGCCGCTGAAATTGTTGCCAGCCTCGTTCCGCCCCTGCACTTTCGCTCCGCCTCATTCGAGTCGTACGTTCCCGACGCAGACTTTCCTTCACAGGACAGCACGCGGATTCGCCTCGCTGAATTCGCCGGTTCCACCTCCGGAAGCGCGCGCCAGCCGAAGCTTTTCTCTCGTGCTAAAAAAGGTCCCGCAGAATTACCCGGGGTATATCTGGATGGGGGATTCGGTGTAGGCAAGACCCATCTCCTTGCTGCTGCATGGAATGTTGCAGGGGGACGCAAATACTTTGGAACATTTTTGCAATACACCTCACTTGTTGGAGCTTTGGGCTACGCAAAGGCTGTAGAGGCAATGCGGGGCGCAAGCCTCATTTGCATCGATGAGTTTGAGTTGGACGATCCCGGCGACACCATGATGATGACACGCATGTTGGGTGAGCTGATGGGCGCGGGAACACGCGTTGCGGCGACGAGCAACACTCCACCTCAGGCGCTCGGAGAGGGGCGTTTTGCTGCCGCAGACTTCTTGCGCGAGATTCATGCCCTTGCGGCGACATTCGAGACGATCCGCATTGACGGGACTGACTATCGTCGTCGCACATCCGAAGGCATCGCTGGCATCTATTCCCCTGCGGAGCTTGACGAGAAGGTCACAGCAACGGCCGCGAGAGGCACCTGCGTCGCCAGTAATGCATTTGACGACGTTCTGGCTCATCTGGGGAGCGTCCACCCTTCTACATACCTTCGACTCATCAACGGAATAGACGTTCTGGTGTTGCACAACGTGCATGTCATCATGAACCAGACAGATGCGTTGCGTCTCGTTGCCTTTATTGACCGCGTTTATGATGCCCAAATTCCCATCTGGGCTTCGGGCACTCCTATCAGCGATGTTTTTGGAGGCGACATGATCAACGGTGGATACCGCAAGAAATATTTGCGTTGTGTATCCCGGCTCATCGCCTTGACGAACGCTTAACACGTCAGAAACATAAGGCGCTGTTTGTAACCCTACTGATACACGCCTGGACTTCGGGTGAAACGCCCACAGCGCAAACTCATTTACATAGACAGATCATTACCCTGGCACCGGCTGGGGTGAACGGTCTTCACACTACGTGAAAGAGGTTTAACCATGGATCAAGGCAATACCGCCTTCCTTCTCTTCAGCGCCGCACTCGTGCTGCTGATGACACCGGCACTCGCATTTTTCTACGGCGGACTTGTCAAGGCAAAGTCCGTTATCAGCATGATGATGTTGAGCTTTGGATCGCTTGCCCTGATCAGTGTCATCTGGGTGATCTATGGCTACGCCATAACGTTCTCCAACGGTGGCACCGATACGTTCTACGGCATCGACGGTGTCTTTGGCATTGATACGGCCTACATCGGCCTCGAAGGCCTCCTTGTAACACCTGAGGGTGCAATGTTCCCGCCGTTGGCATTCGCTGCCTTCCAAGCAACATTCGCGATCATCACCGTTGCACTGATCTCAGGCGCAATTGCTGACCGCGCAAAGTTCGGTGCCTGGTTGGTCTTTGCCGGCGTCTGGGCAACCATCGTCTACTTCCCCGTTGCTTCGTGGGTCTTCAACTTCACGGTGACCGATGGGGTGATCACCGACGGTGGCTGGATTGCGTACAACGTTGGTGCAATTGACTTCGCTGGTGGAACGGCTGTTCACATCAACGCTGGTGCTGCAGCTCTAGCGCTTGCACTGGTGCTGGGAAAGCGCATTGGGTTCGCGAAGGGCGTCGACAAGCCACACAACGTGCCGCTCGTTCTGCTGGGCGCTGGTCTCCTCTGGTTCGGCTGGTTCGGCTTCAACGCCGGCTCCGAGCTCGCCGCTGACGGCATTGCTGCTCTGGCCTTCATCAACACGATCGCCGCTCCTGCCGCAGGTATTCTCGGCTGGCTCATCGTCGAGCGCATCAAAGAGGGCAAGGCAACAGCCGTGGGAGCAGCATCTGGTGCAGTAACTGGTCTCGTTGCCATTACTCCGGCCTGTGCCAGCATCTCGCCCATGTGGGCCATCGTTCTCGGTCTCGTTTCCGGTGCCATCTGTGCTCTGGCAATCGAGCTCAAGTTCAAGCTGGGCTTTGATGACTCACTTGACGTCGTTGGTATTCACCTCATCGGTGGACTTATCGGAACACTCTTCATCGGATTCTTCGCAACCGATGTCGGTCTCTTAGATTCCGGTTCGTTGGACCAGCTGGGCAAGCAAGCGATTGCAGCGTTCACGGTAATGATCTTCTCGTTCGTTCTCAGCTACATCATTGGAACGATCATCGAGAAGACAATGGGATTCCGCATCAAGAACGAAGATGAGCTTGCGGGTATCGACAACTCTGTCCATGGCGAAGAGGGTTACTCGCTAGAGACCGTCTCCGCGTTGAGGTAACTCTCGCAACACAATTTCAACAGCTCAACGTTCGGCCTCGCGAAACATCGCGGGGCCGAATTGCTGTGAGTGAAGACGCCCCCGGCGAAGAAATTCCCATGTAGTCAAGGCCCAAGCGTGAAACCTTGGGCCCATTTTTCCCAGGATTACATTCTTTAGAGCCCGCTCATTTCTCG
>JBLHYZ010000022.1:0-10020 GCA_047631115.1 Alpinimonas sp.
AAAAAAGCCGGCAGCGCCAGGGTAAATTGTCCTGGCGAGTAGCTGCCATAGCAACTGTCATATCGCTCGCACTCACAGCCTGCAGCGGATCAGGTAGTGACAGGACTGAGCTTGTTGTGTTCGGAGTCAGTGAAGCCCCTATCTTTATTCAGGGCGCCGCCGAAGAAACAACAATCGGCGACATCAGGCACCGCTCTGGTTTTGATTACCAGACACTGGAGCAGGCGCTTATCGGAGAAGAGTCTCTCGCCCGCTGGACCACACTCTCGACCGTCGTTGACGAGGACCCAGACAAACAAACTGATCTGCGCTCGGTGACCGGTCATATTAATTTCACTGACGGCTCGTCCCTCACCTGGCTTGGCAGCAGCGTTGTTGAGCTTGGGAAAGTACCCGTCCTCGGGCAAGAACATATCTATGTTGTGGTTGGTGGGACCGGCAAATACTTTGGCGCAGAAGGAACACTCTCCACGAGCCTCGTCGACGTTGACAATCTGATTTTTCGCTCGGTCTACACCCTGATTATGAAGTAGCTCTCTCCTGCGCGACCGAGCATTACGTTGCCGCTGGCGAGCGCGATTGCCGCAACGAGTCCAATTCCATCCAAGGCGACGACGGCCTTCCTCGTCTCGTCCCCCTGCTTCGCGTCGTCCCCCTGCTTCGCGTCGTGGTGGCGGCCGTCATTTGGCCCTCGTCGAACCCACGACTCGACGCACCTTTCGTGAGGATGAATCTCTAGCCGTCCGGCTGGAGTCACCGTCCGCAAAAGTAACGTGAGCACTGGCACTGTCATCCCACACGAGACTCGACTTGAAATCGTCAACCGCGAGTTCAGCGATGTCGCCATCATCCGTGCACGGCCCGATGGAAGCGTGGAGCCCGTGCCGATACCCACGTTCCGGGTCGGTCCAAGCTGTGGCCTAGGGGCGTTGGGCCTTTTCTGCGGAGGAGAGCAAGTCGGCTTGTGCGCTCGCCGCATACTCGGCGTAGAGCTCCCGCTCTTTGTCGCGGCGAGGGAAGAAAAACACGACGAGCAGAATTCCCACGGACATCGTGATGATCCCGGCCACGTAGGCCAGATCGGCACCATTCAAGAACGAGGTTTTTGCTGCTTCAGCGATGGCCGCAGCGTAGTTGGGATACTGTTTTGCAAGGTCTTCTGCGCTGCCAAAGGATTTGGCCAAGGCGGCGGCGATATCGCTGGTAACACCGTTTTTCACGGCATCCGGCGCATTTGCTATGGAGGTTGCGATCGCTCCGGCATACCCCGCGCCCAAGATGGCCCCGAGCATGGACTGCATGATGGAGCCACCCAGGTCACGTTGCAAGTCGCCGGTTCCTGAAGCCATTCCCACTTTGGTCACGGGCACCGAATCGGTGAGCGCGTGCGAGGCCGGGGTTCCCGCAAGCCCGACGCCTAAGCCGATGAGGGCGTAGCTCAGAATCACTATTCCCGCGGGGGTGGTGACGGACCAGAAAAAGTACATGCTGACGAAACCCAGAGTGCATGCGAAGAAACCCGCGAGCAGCGTAAGGCGCGAGCCGAAACGTTCAATCAGGCGGCTAGAGAAGGGGGCGGCGACGACCATAAAAAGTGCACACGGCACGATAGAAGCTCCTGCCTGGAGCGCGTTGTAGCCAAGAACGTTTTGCAAAAATTGTTGGCCGATGTACATGGCGCCCATGAGCGACCCAAAGACGATGATGCCGGCCACCGCTGAAACCCAAAACGTTGGACGGGCGGCATAACGCAGGTCGAAGAGGGGAGAAGCCGCACGCCGTTGGCGCACGAAGAACGCAATGCCGGCAACGGCACTCAGGGTGAGGAGAAAAATTGCCCGATCCATTTGACCGGGAAGGGAGACATAGTTGATTCCCAGCACGAGACCGCCGATAAAGACGGCAGACAGCACGCCGCCCAGATGGTCAACGCGTTCCTTGGTTTCGTTTACGTGGCTTGGCACGTAACGCCAGACCAAAAAGAGCGCAACCACAGCGAAGGGAACCGCGATGAGGAAGGACCACCCCCATGGAAACCTGAGCAAGATCGCGCCAGCGATCAGTGGCGACATTGACGACATGGCCGCTCCGAGGGCGGACCACAGGGCAATGGCTCGTGTTCGCGCAGGCCCCGCCCACAATGCTGTGATGAGCGCGAGAGTCGTGGGGTATGCCATACCGGCCGCCAAGCCACCCAGGAGGCGCGAAAAGGCCAAAAGCTCGATGGTGGGTGAAAGTGCCGAGAGAAAGGCGGCCGGGATTCCCAGGGCGAGCCCTAAAATAAGCATCATTTTGCGGCCATACCGGTCACCAAGCGCGCCGAGGTACAGAACAGATGCCGCCAAGCCGAGCGAGAATCCGACAGCAACAAGGTTGAGCCCCGTCTGGGAGGCATCGAGATCTCGACCGATATTGGGTAACCCGACGTTGGCGACGGCCAGGTTCATGTTCGCCACGCCGGCGCCCATTACGAGGGCCAGAAGGATAACACCTTGACGGGTCGGCGCCACGGATGCTGCGCGTGGGACAGAAGAAGTAGCCACAGTGAGTCCTCTCGTCTCTTCAACCCTCATCATGCCGTTGATTGGGCCAGTCCGCAGGCATCTGCATCGAGACCGGGCCCTGCTATAGTTGTATCGCACTTCGATTTATCGAGGTGACTTCGCGTGCCCAATAGCGTGTGAAATTCCAACGGTCGTGGTTGTGCAAACACTTACGCGGGATTTCCTCCGGACACTAGGGCAAGAGACCTTCGGTCCTTGCGACATAACCGCAAATGACGTGGTCTGTGCAGTGCGCATTCACGTCAAGAACAGGAGAACGGCCATGGCCGTCGTAACCATTCGCCAGCTGCTTGACAGCGGCGTTCACTTTGGACACCAGACTCGTCGGTGGAATCCGAAAGTAAAGCGCTTTATTCTTGCCGAACGCTCCGGCATCCACATCATCGACCTTCAGCAGTCGTTGGTTCACATTGACAACGCCTATGACTTCGTCAAAGAGACCGTTGCCCACGGTGGAACCATCCTCTTTGTTGGTACCAAGAAGCAGGCTCAGGAGAGCATCTCCGAACAGGCGACCCGCGTAGGTCAGCCCTACGTCAACCAGCGTTGGTTGGGTGGACTTCTCACCAACTTCCAGACGGTTGGCAAGCGCCTCCAGCGTATGAAGGAGCTCGAAGAGCTCGATTTCGATGACACCGCGAACAGCGGCTTCACGAAGAAAGAAATGTTGATCAAGAAGCGTGAACTTATCAAGCTCCACAAGAGCCTCGGTGGTATCCGTAACCTAACCAAGACGCCTAGCGCTCTCTGGATCGTCGACACTAAGAAGGAGCACCTCGCCATTGACGAGGCGCGCAAGCTTGGTATCCCCGTTATCGGAATTCTCGACACCAACTGCGACCCCGACGAAATGACGTATCCGATCCCGGGTAACGATGACGCGATCCGTTCCGTTGCACTGCTTACCCGCATCATCGCGGACGCAGCTGCTGAGGGCCTGATCCAGCGCCACGCAAAGCCCGAGTCGGGCGAGCCCGCCGAGCCTATGGCTGAGTGGGAGCGCGAGCTTCTTGAAGCTTCCGCAACCGATTCTGCTGTCCAGACCGCTGACGTCGGAGCAGTTTCTGAAGAGGCCGCTGTTGAGGCAATCGTTGCCGAGGCCGCTGCTGTTCAAGAAATTGTTGAAGTGGCCGCAGAAGTTGCCGCTACAGAGGCTGCTGTTGAGGTTGTAGCTGAAGAGGCTGCTGCGAAAGACGTCGTTGCTGAAGACGTCGTTGCCGAGAAGGCTGCCCCCAAGGCTGCTGCACCCAAGCCCGCAAAGTAACTTTTCCCTTTCACATCCTGACAAAGGAGAGCTAGACAATATGGCTAACTTCAGCCTGGAAGACCTGAAAGCCCTGCGCGAACGTCTCGGAACCGGAATGGTAGATACCAAGAACGCTTTGGTCGAAGCTGAAGGTGACATGGATAAGGCCATCGAAATTCTTCGCCTCAAAGGAGCAAAAGGTAACGCGAAGCGTGCCGACCGTTCCACGAGCGAAGGCCTCGTTGCCGCCGCGCAAAATGGTAACTCTGCCACGATCATCGAGCTCGCGTGCGAGACGGACTTCGTGGCTAAGGGCGATAAGTTCGTTGCTCTCGCCGACAAGGTTCTTGCCGCGGTCGTTGCCGCTGGCGCGACTTCGGTCGAAGAGGGCCTTGCAGCTGGCGTTGCCGGCACCACGGTGGCAACCTTCATCGATGATGAAGCTGCCATCTTGGGCGAGAAGATCGAACTTCGCCGTCTCACCTCTCTTGAGGCCGAGAACTTCGCAATCTACCTGCACAAGACCAGCCAGGACCTGCCACCACAGGTTGGCGTTTTGGTCGGGTACACCGGCAGTGACGCTGAGACCGCTCGTGCAATCGCACAGCACATCTCGTTTGCTGACCCTCTGTACCTGAGCCGCGAGGATGTCCCCGCAGCTGAGGTTGAGAAGGAACGTCACATCGTCGAGGAGATCAGCCGCAACGAGGGTAAGCCCGAAGCGCAGCTGTCCAAGATCGTCGAAGGTCGTATCAGTGCCTTTATCAAGCAGATTGCTTTGCTTGAGCAGGAGTACTCGCGCGACAACAAGTTCAAGGTCGCTCAAGTTCTCGACAACGCCGGCATCACCGTAACGGGGTTCACTCGTTTCAAGGTTGGCGCCTAGGTCTTAAACCATAAAGAAGTCCGGATCGCGTAAAAGCGTATCCGGACTTCTTTTTGTCTGTCCCAGCATCCACTAGTTTTGAAGTACACAAACGCATGTAAAGGAACTCCACATATGACCGATGGAAATCGCCGCCGCAGGGTTTTGCTCAAGCTTTCGGGCGAGGCATTTGGTGGGGGATCGCTTGGAGTCAACCCAGATGTGGTCAGTGGCATTGCGCGCGAAATCGCGGCGGCAGCCGATCGCGTTGAGATTGCCATCGTCGTAGGTGGCGGTAACTTTTTCAGAGGCGCCGAACTCTCGCAGCGTGGCATGGATCGCTCACGCGCGGACTACATGGGCATGCTGGGTACCGTGATGAACGCTCTGGCCCTTCAGGACTTTCTCGAACAGGCCGGGGCAGAAACGCGCGTGCAGTCGGCGATCGCCATGTCTCAAGTTGCCGAGCCCTACTTACCGTTGCGCGCTATCCGTCACCTCGAGAAGGGCCGCATAGTGGTCTTTGGCGCCGGCGCGGGGCTTCCTTTTTTCTCTACCGACACGGTCTCCGCACAGCGGGCCCTTGAAATTCATGCCGAGGAGGTCCTCGTTGCCAAGAATGGCGTTGATGGCGTCTACACGGCCGATCCTCGAACGAACCCGACAGCGAAAAAACTCGAGCATGTCACTTACGGTGAGGCCCTCCAGAAAGGGCTTAAAGTAGTCGACTCGACCGCCTTTAGCCTGTGTATGGATAATAAAATGCCCATGAGAATTTTTGGCATGGAACCTGCTGGCAACGTGACCGAAGCCATTCTGGGTGCCCAAATAGGCACCCTTGTGACCAACTAGACTTTCCTCACCGCACCAAAAAACAAGGAGTTACACGTGATTGCCGAAGTTTTGGCCGATACCGCCGAGCGCATGAATAAGGCCGTTGATGTTGCGAAAGAAGATTTTTCCAATGTTCGCACCGGTCGTGCGAGTCCGAGCCTGTTTCAAAAGGTCATGGTGACGTACTACGGAACCCCGACGCCGCTTCAACAGCTTGCGTCGATGCAGAACCTTGAAGCACGCACTCTCATTCTGACTCCGTTCGACAAGACCGCGTTGCGCGACATTGAAGCCGCTATTCGAAACATGCCCAATCTCGGTGCCAGCCCCACAAATGACGGAAACATTATTCGGGTGACGCTACCCGAGCTCACGCAGGAGCGCCGCAAGGAGTTCGTCAAGATTGTGCGCGGCAAGGCTGAAGATGCCAAGGTTGCCATCCGGAACATCCGCCGCAAGTCAAAGGATGACCTCGATTCGCTCAAAGGCGAAATTGGTGAAGACGATTTGGCCCGGGGCGAAAAAGAACTTGAAGCCGTGACGAAGACGCACATCGATGCTGTAGATGACGCTCTGAAGCGCAAAGAAGTTGAACTGCTCGAGATTTAAGCCCCATGAGTCAGATGCCGCCGAACGAAGACCCCAACAGACGTAACCCTGCTGGGGAACTTCATGCGCAAATGAAGGCCACACGAGCCGATTTTGAGCGCCAGCTTGAGGCCAGGCGGCTCCAGTTCGACCAGGCGAACGAACGACTTCAAGAACGCACGGGCCGCAACATCATCAGCGCCGTCATTATTGGTGTTGCGATGGGCGGTTCTCTCATCGTGAGCCTTGTCTTTATCAAGTCACTTTTCATGGTTTTCTCGGGCTTGCTACTCGGAATGTCTTCGTTCGAGCTGGCGACAGCCTTGCGCAAGATGGGAAGAAGGGTGCCTCGGACTCCGGCCGTGGTCACAACACTGGCGGCAATCCCGGCTGCCTACTTCTGGGGCATTTTTGCCGCCGCCGCTGTCATTGCTGCGGGCGTGGGCGTGACCGCAGTGTGGCGCCTGATTGAGTCGCTTCTTGGGGGGCATCCTGCTACCCGATACGAGTTTGCTCGAGATATTGGGGCGGCCGCTTTTGTTCAGGGCTACGTCAGTCTTCTCGGAAGTTTCGTCGTTGCCCTCGTGGCACAACCCGAAGGCCAGTGGTGGGCTCTCGCCTTCCTACTCATCGTGATTTCGGTAGATACCGGGGCTTACGTCAGCGGTCTCAACTTTGGCAAGCATCTGCTGGCGCCCAAGATTAGCCCCAAAAAGACGTGGGAGGGATTTGCCGGGGCGGCACTGTTCGCAATGGTGGTTGGTGTTCTGCTTTCCATTTTCATGTTAGGCGAGGCATGGTGGTTCGGTCTTATTTTTGGCCTCATCATTTTGGTTACAGCAACACTGGGCGATTTGGGTGAGTCGCACCTTAAGCGCACCATCGGCATCAAAGATATGAGCAGCTGGTTAGCAGGCCACGGTGGGTTCCTCGATCGCCTGGACTCGATTTTGCCGTCCTCCCTCGCTGCTTACGTCGTTTTCATGATCGTCACCCAATAGTTCGTAAATCAACGGGTAGCAAAATATTTGCAATAATGGGCCTGTGACTACGACCTTTCCGCGCGCAAAGCGCTCTTCTCCTGGGTACGACGTTTCGCAGGTTGAAGCCTTTCTTGAATTGGCCCGTTCCGCTTACGACAGTGAAGCAATGGGTGCGACCCGGTTGTCGTCTTCTGATATTCGCCAGGCATCGTTCGCGATGCATAAGGGCGGATACTCTTGCCGTCACGTAGACAGCGCGCTGGAGCGTCTCGAACTGGCATTCGCCCGCCGGGAACGTGACCGGGCAATTGAAATCACAGGAACGCAGGCGTGGGTCGACGCGGGCCAGGCCCGTTTGGAAGTGCTGCTGGCTCGTTTTGAGCGTCCAGTGAAAGATCGGTTCAATCGTGTCGGTCTGCTCTCACGTGGTTACTCCACAAAAGATGTGGATGCATTCGTTGATGCAGCGAGCGCTGCGCTGGGGGAGGGCAAGCCTTTCGCCGTCGAACAGGTTCGCTCATCCCTCTTCCGCCCCCGATTCCGCGGCTACAACGAGACACAGGTCGACGTTGTTCTTGACGCACTCGTCGAGGTCCTCCTCGCAGTGGGAACCGATTAATCCTCCCTCCCAGCAAGAAAACGTTGGATCGGACTAAAGTGGGGAGATCGTGGGTAAACATTCTGAAGTGAGGCGTGCGCCGGGTTTCTTGGTGGCGCAGCACAGCTTAACCCTCCCGCCCTCAGTGCCCTCCCGCGTTCGGCTCGCACATCCGAAACGCCTCGGCAATCGCAGCCGCCCATTGTTTCTTGGCGCCTTCGTCATTACCGTCGGCGTCCTCCTCGTCAACATCGTCGACCCCTACTCCGGCGCCTTGGCGTCGCCGTATTATCAAGCGGCACCGCGATTCACCCAAGACTCGCAGACTGTTCTCCTTGCAGGTGAGTATGCAACCACTACCGGGCGTGACGGTTATTCGATCACGGATAAGCCAGCTCCGGCCGTTGTCGCAGCGGCAACCGCGCCCGCCGCGGGAGTTCCAGACCCAGATTCGGCTCAAGCTATTGCCTTGGGAATCATTGCTTCGCATGGTTGGGGCGCCGACCAATACAACTGCCTCGTTTCTCTCTGGAATCGGGAGTCACGTTGGAATGTCTATGCGCACAATACGAGCAGCGGGGCTTACGGAATCCCGCAGTCGCTGCCGGGAGAGAAGATGGCTTCGGCTGGAGCCGACTGGCAAACCAACCCCACCACACAAATAATCTGGGGCTTGGGCTACATTGAGGGGCGCTACGGCTCTCCCTGTGGCGCCTGGGCTCACTCAGAAGACCGCGGCTGGTACTAGCTTTCGCCTAGGCTTGAAAGTATGGCTCGCCACAATCGCCCCCGCCGCCGTGACGGCGAGTATGAGCCTCTTGACATGGAGCGCTTGGGCGCTGGACTGCGCCGCACGGAGGCCCGTGGCACCCAGGAATGGACCGTCCAGAGCATTTCAGCATTGAACTCGACTAAGTCCTATCAGTGCCCTGGATGCGGCTTAGAGGTGTCTCCAGGGGTTTCTCACGTCGTCGCGTGGCGTGCAGATGGAATTCTGGGCGATGAAGCCGACCTCGCCGCTCGCCGCCACTGGCACGATCGTTGCTGGAAGATTGGATAGTTTTATGACCACTGAGATTCGTGGCAGCGTCGTGCTGCCCGCCCGCAGAGAAAATATTGAACTGCGAACGACCGACGGCCTGACTTTGGTCGGTGAACTGGCGCTCCCCGAATTCGGAGAGCCCGTCGCCACCTTGGTCACTCTCCACCCTCTTCCCACGGCAGGGGGCTTCATGGATTCTCATATCTTGCGAAAGGCTGCAGCCCGCCTTCCCGCAATGGCTCAGGTCGCCGTTCTGCGATTCAACACGCGGGGGACCAGGAGCGCTCGTGGCACGAGCGAGGGCTCATTTGGTCACGGAAATGATGAACGGGCAGATGTTGCTGCCGCTATGACATTCGTCGCCAAACGTGGGCTTCCCCACCCGTGGCTCGTTGGGTGGTCTTTTGGCACGGAGCTGGCCCTCAAATATGGTCTGGAGCACCCCATCGAAGGCGCGATCCTGCTCTCACCACCGCTTCACCGAGCAACTGTCGAAGAGGTCGCGGCATGGGCGGGAGACTCACGTTCCCTTGTGGCGCTCATTCCTGAACTGGATGATTACCTGCGACCGCCCGAGGCCAGGGAGCGATTCGCCAGTGTTCCTGAGATCAGACTGATTGAGGTCCAGGGTGGAAAACACCTGTGGGTTGGCGAAAGTCAGACCAGGCGTGTGCTCACCGAAATTGTGGCTGTTGTCAATCTTGCTGCGCTGCCGCTTTCCAAGATCTGGGAAGGTGCGACAGCCTAACGTTCCTCTTGAGCGGGGATGACAATCTCTTTGATAATCAAGATGATGGACGCAGCAATGGGGATGGCGACGAGTGCCCCAAGAATTCCGAGCAGGGTCCCACCCGCGAGAGCAGCAATCACGACGATTGAACCTGGCACGGCTACGGCCTTACTCATGACTCGAGGGCTAATGACGTAGGCCTCAATCTGCATGTAGATGAGGTAGTAAATCAACGCGACGAGTGCCGTCTCCGGTGATGCCAAAATCAGTTGTCCCAGAACGATAATCGTCGTGGCCAACACGGTACCGATTAGGGGAATGAGAGCTAGCACGAACGCGAGGAACGCAAACACCAGAGCAGCCTTGCCGCCAATGATTGTCAACAAGATGAACGTGAGTACGCCGTTAAGAAGGGCCAAGGCAATCTGGCCAACAACGTACTTGCCAACACCGGTAGTGATCTCTTCGCTCATGCGAACAAACGTCGCGCGCTTGGACTTAGGGACGAGGGAATAGGCGGCGTTCTTGATGGAGTCCATGGTTGACGTGAAGTACAGCGTCAAAATTATG
>JBLHYZ010000023.1:0-9394 GCA_047631115.1 Alpinimonas sp.
TTGCGTCAGCTCCAAGCTGATGGCAGCGTGCTGAACCCAGAAGAATGCGCCACCGTGGATCAGGCGCTCGCCGCCGTCACGACGAACGCTGCGTGGCAGATTCATGCCGATGATCGCGGTTCCCTGGAGGTTGGCAAGCGGGCTGACTTTGCCGTCGTTTCAGAAAACCCGTGGACTAGTGATCCCGACGGTTGGGACAAGATCACGGTCCATGAGACCTACATCGACGGGACACTGGCCTTTCGGGCCTAGCCCATTTTGACCGGCGCACTTCCTCTCGTGCGCGACAATCTGTGAATACGTGACATTCTGTTCAGGCAGATTAAAAATCGCCCCCCTTCGCCCGTGGGCAAGCATAAGGAGCCAACCGTGTCAGTTACCACTGATTCCCCCATGCCCACACCGGCTCGCACAAGCCCAGGGTCCGCCGACCGCACGGGTCGTTTGGTTGTGACCGGGCGGGACCGCCCCGGAATCGTCGCCGCTGTCTCTTCGATCCTCCAGGACTTCGGGGCCAACATCGTTTCGCTTGATCAGTATTCAACCGATGCCGAGGGGGGCAGTTTCTTCCAACGCACGGTCTTTGACCTTGCTGACCTTCCGGCTCGGCGTTCCGCGCTGGAAGCTGAATTTGCTGAGCGACTGGGCAAGGAAGGTTTGATCTGCACGTTGACGTTGGCTCAGGAATTGAAGCGCGTGGCGATCTTTGCTTCCACATCAGATCATTGCCTCGTTGAACTGCTGTGGCGTCATCGCCGGGGGGAACTCAAAGTAGACATCCCTATGGTCATCTCCAATCATTCGGAGCATGCAGAGGTCGTTCGCCAGTTTGGGATCCCCTTTTTCTTCGTGCCCGTCACGGGAGACAAGACAGAAGCTGAACGCGAACACCTCCGCCTCCTCCAAGGCAACGTAGACCTCGTTGTGCTGGCGCGCTACATGCAGATCATCTCAGATGACTTTCTCCAAAAACTCGACGTTCCCGTCATCAACATTCACCACTCCTTCTTGCCTGCCTTTGTTGGTGCGGGGCCGTACCTCAAGGCCAAGGAGCGCGGCGTCAAACTCATTGGTGCCACGGCGCACTACGTCACAAAGGTTCTCGATGAGGGCCCCATTATTGAGCAAGACGTTGTTCGTGTTTCTCACGCCGAAACTGTAGAAGATCTGGCTCGGTTTGGAGCCGACGTCGAACGACAGGTACTTGCCCGGGCTGTTGCCTGGCACTGTGAAGATCGTGTGATGCTCTCGGGAAACGGCACCGTCGTTTTTCAATGAGGCCGGCGTTGTTGCCGATTGGGAAAAAGTCGTCGTCGTTCTTATCGTCGTAGCAGTGGCTGCTCAGACTTTCGACAAGAAAGGGCGGAAAGCATCGTTGCTGTTTGAGGTGTACTTTTCCGGGTAAAAATCTCTCCCAGCACGAGGGCTTCGTGCTGGATCCCTAACGTGCGAGCTGCACGCCGCTGGAGTCATGGGTTTGGTTAGGGCCACAGTGCGGGCAAGTCCACCCTCGTCAAGATTTTCGCGGGAGCCTAAAAACCCGCTAGTGGAAGCTATTCGTCGAGGGCGAACAACGGGTTGGTCCTCTCCGCGCGAAGTTCTATATCTCGGCTGCGAAAAAAGTGGTCAAGAGATTTTGGGCAAGTCTGGTTTCGTCGCTAAGTAAAGAAATGGAACACGAAGCACGCGGCGATCTGGGAGAAGTTGGTATTGCGGTTCCCGGAACCCACCAACCATCTCGGTGCTGGTCAGGCCTCTGAAGTTCTTGAAATCGCGAAAAACGCCAAGAAGTACGGAATTCGGGGTAATGTTCATCTCGAAGACCTTGGCCCGACTTCGGGGTTCATAGGAGACCCTCCCCTGTCCTCGTTGGCCACATAGGGTTTAAGCATCATGACAAACACCGCGAACGACACTCTTGCTATTGATGCGGGGCAGACCGGTATTCGGGTCATGCATGTCGACAGTTCCGGCGCCACGTATCGTGAATTCACTGGCGTACGCACAGATCGCGAACTTCTTCCTCAACTCGTTGACGTTGTTGGGCGTTTCTGCACTGACACTTCCCTGCCCGTAACCACGGTGGCTGCCGGGGTTTCGGGGCTGACCGAGAAGGAGTCGCAACCACAGAAGGTACTCGCCGGCCTCACCCATCTTGGTGTGCGGGGCGTCTATCTTGCCCATGACTCCATCACGGGCTTTTTGGGAAGCCTCGGCAACAGCTGCGGTGCCGTTGTTGCCGCCGGAACGGGTGTGGTCACTCTGGGGGTGGGGTCCCTTGGAATTGCCAGAGTCGACGGTTGGGGCCATATTGTCGGAGACGCCGGAAGCGGCTACTGGATTGGGCGAGCCGCCCTCGAAGCAGCCCTTCGTGCCCATGACGGTCGCGGTCAACCTACGAGCCTCACGAGTATCGTGATGCAGAACTTTTCCTCGCCCGAGGGGGCATACATAGAGTTGCAAAAAAATCCCGACCGCGTTCGGTTGGTGGCCTCCTTTGCCAAGCAGGTGAGCGAGCTGGCAGATTCTGACAGCGTGGCTGAGAAAATCATTCACGACGCGGGGGAGGAGCTTGCGCTTTCGGTGGCCACCGCAATGAGGCGCGCAGGAACTCCTGCAGGAGAGGTCCCTCACGTCAGTTGGGCGGGATCCCTGCTCAGCGGCGCCCGGCTCCATGCTGAATTTGAGGCTGCCCTTCGGCGACGGTTAAGTGGTGTCATCATCACGGCCCCGATGGGATCGCCCATCGGCGGCGTTGCTTTGCTTTCGTCGCTGGAGCCCTCTAGCCCCCTTCACTCTGCGGTCTTCGCCGCCCGCACGAAGGCGTCCTAGGCTTAGGACATGTCATCGCCCCAAGAATTGCTGGTCATCGCCCGCCTCCTTGCGCTGGAAGCCGGGGCGCTCATCGTGCGCCTGCGGGCAGAGGGAGTTCAGATAGCAGCCTCTAAGTCCAGTGCCGAAGACGTTGTCACCTTCGCTGATCGGCAGTCGGAGGAGTACATTCGCGGTCGCTTAGCGGAGCTTCGCCCCGAAGACGGGTTCTTTGGAGAAGAAGGAGGGGCTGATGTTGGATCGAGCGGCTTGACCTGGATTGTCGACCCCATCGATGGAACGGTCAACTATCTTTACGGGGTGCCGCAATATGCCGTCAGTATCGCTGTCGTGGAGGGAGTCCCCGACCCCGCGACGTGGACGGCACTCGCCGGGGCAGTAATCAACCCCGTGAGTGGCGAGCTCTTCACCGCTACTCGTGGCGGGGGAGCGTTCCTAGAGTCGGGAGCATTGAAGGCCCACGAGCTGGCGGTTTCGTCGGCGGAGGTAATGTCACCAAAGAGGAAGAGCCTGTCGATTAATCCCGCAACGGAGCTGTCCCTTACTCTTGTGGGCACGGGTTTTGCCTACAGCTCTGATCTCCGCGCACAGCAGGCCGAGGTGCTCACTCGACTTCTCCCCGCTGTCAGAGATATTCGAAGGGCTGGGGCAGCGTCACTGGACCTGTGCTCGGTTGCGGCTGGTCAGTTGGACGCGTATTTCGAACGTGACACCAAGCCTTGGGATCACGCAGCCGGGGCATTGATTGCCCGCGAAGCCGGTGCCCGTGTTGCCGGCCTAGACGGTGCTGCCGAGGGGCAGGATTTCATCCTCGCCGCCCACCCAGATCGCTTCTCCGACCTCGAAGAAATTCTAGCTAAAGGTAAATAAGAAGCTCCTGACTAGCTTTTACCCCGGTTCAGCAGTTACCCTTGTAACCGATCCGTTACATTTCGTTCAGGGTGAAAGTTACTCCCCCGCTTGAGCCCTAAGGATTTTTTTGGCTAGCCACACCGAGAGTCTCGACGCTGCCGCGTTCGCGCTTCCTGTGGTGCCACAAACCTCGGTTTCGGTTCCTATGACGCGGCGCCAATTGCGCGCCACCTTTGAGGCTGGCCGCGAGGAACGCACCCGCTCGACTCCACCCGTCACGGCCGAATCCACACTGGCATCAACAACAGCGTCTTCAGCGGCCACCCCTGCAGCTGGACCTTCTGCCTTGCCGGCAGAGCCGGTCACCCGCAGGTCCTCGCGCCGAGCGCAGGCCCCGAAAGCGTCGGCGGCATCCCGCACAACTCCGCCACGCTCGGCACCGCCGCGTGGCATTTCTGCGGATCCAGCAGGTTTTCTTAAACGTCGCCGCACTGCAGCACGGTTTCTGTCAATGACAGCCATGGTTTTTATCGCAGCCATTGCCGTTGCAACATCTGTCCCCGCCAATGCCCTGCTGAGTGCCGCAGATGTTGACGCTCGCAACGGAGCGCAAGGACAAGACGTTGTGTCTGCTACTCAAGGTGGCCAATCTGTTGAAGCTTCTGGCGAGAACGTTGTTGCCGGACGTGACGGTGTCTCCGTTTCCGTGGCTGAGCCCGTCAAGGCCTATACAGATGTTTCATCCAACCGCATTGCACCGATTGTGCCCAACTCAACCGGTCCCATCCTGTGGCCATTCCCGACCCAAGTTCCCCTCACCGATGGCTTCGGTCCGCGGGCGGGACTGTGGACGTACGGTGGGTACACGGGCAATTTTCACACCGGTCAAGACTTTGACCCCGGTTATGGCACGCCTATTCGAGCCGTGGCTGACGGCATCGTGACCGAGGTGAGCGCCAACCTGTGCGGCACGGCTGTTGTCATCTCGCACAACGTCAAGGGCGAGAAGTTCGACAGCGAGTACTGCCACATGGTCTCCGGAAGCCCCACGGTCTCTGTTGGGCAAAGCATCAACGCAGGAACGATCATCGGCAACGTTGGTTCAACGGGAATGTCCACCGGCCCGCATCTTCACCTCGAAATACACGTCAGTGGTAACGCCATTGACCCTCTTGGCTTCCTTCAGGCCCGCGCCCAGTACTAAGCCTTCCCTTACTTTGCTCGACAACGAGCAAACAGACCCCCGCGGAGATGCTAATCTCTTACGGTGCCAATTTACTGTTTTACAGTGAAGTGAAACGCCCCGATAGCTCAGTGGTAGAGCATCTCCATGGTAAGGAGAAGGTCGTCAGTTCAATCCTGACTCGGGGCTCGATCGTTCTTCGTGATTCATCACAACGGATGTTCGTGGCTGGGTAGCTCAGTTGGTTAGAGCGCACGACTCATAATCGTGAGGTCGCGGGATCGTACCCCGCTCCAGCTACAGCGCAACCCCCGGATTTTTCCGGGGGTTTTGTTGTTTCCCGCTTGAGACACCTTGCGGTGCTGCGCTGGCATTTAGTAGCGGGGTTGGCTAGGTTCAATCTCGGCCGTGTAAGCGGCGATGCCGCCTGTGAGGTTCCGAACCCGGTGGTAGTCCAGGCGGTGTAGTTCGGCGAGGATTCCGGCCGATCGTGATCCCGCCTTGCAGTACAGCACGAGGTCTCTGTCCCGAGACAGCGCGACTAGCGCCTCACCGGAGTAAATTTTGCCTTGAGGGATCAGCTGGGCGCCAGGGATGCTCACGAGAGCATGCTCGCCGGGCTCCCGAACATCGATCAGGTCAAAGTCCGCTGTGCCCTGGGTTCGCGCGATGAGCAGTTCCGCTAGCTCCCTGGGGCTGATGCCGTGGGCCACTTGGGCCGCAGGGGCTGCACCGCCCTGGGCTAGCCCGCAGAAAGCCTCATAATCGATAAGCTCGGTGACCTTCGGGGCTGCCGGGTCTCGGTTCAGCGTCATCTGGCGCCAACGAGCCGATAGAGCGTCGTAGAGCATCACCCGGCCCAGTAGCGTTTCGCCGACCCCCGTGATCAATTTAAGCGCCTCGGCCACCATCACGGCGCCGACGGCCGCGCAGAGCATCCCGAAGACGCCGCCCTCACCGCAGGAGGGGGCCGAGCCCACCGCGGGGGCCTCCGGAAACAAGTCGCGGTAGGTCGGTCCGTAGCGTTGCCAGAACACGCTGACCTGGCCGTCGAACCGGTAGACCGAGCCCCAGACATATGGCTTGCCCAGGATAGCTGCGGCATCGTTAACGAGGTAGCGAGTGGCGAAGTTGTCGGAGCCATCGATGATCAGGTCGTAATCTGCGAAGAGGGCAAGGGCGTTGGTCGAACTAAGCAGCATGTCGTGCAGTTTCACATCGACCAGGGGATTCAGCGCAGCTACGGCATCGCGCGCCGAGTCGAGCTTCGAGCGGCCGATGTCGTTCATGCCGTGAATCACTTGGCGCTGCAGATTACTGACCTCCACAGAGTCGAAGTCGACGATGCCGATGGTGCCGACACCGGCCGCCGCCAGATAGAGAATTGTTGGTGAGCCCAGCCCGCCGGCACCAATCACGAGCACCCGGGCATTCTTCAGCCGGCGCTGGCCCACGTTACCGATCTCGGGAATGATGATGTGCCGGGAGTAGCGCTCAATCTCGGCATTGTCGAGAGTTGCGGCAGGCTCGACGAGGGCGGGCAACGACGTCATAGGTCGGGTCGCCCGTCCATTGGTGAGGAAGCCAGGGCATGCTCACGCTTGGGGATGCGCCCCGCTTGCGAGGCCAGGCGCCCGGCAAGGACAGCGTGACGAAAGGCTAGGGCCATGCGTGCGGGGTCCTGAGCCCGGGTCACAGCGGTGGCGAGCAACACGGCGTCACAGCCGAGCTCCATCGCCAGCGCAGCATCGCTCGCGGTGCCGATGCCAGCGTCGAGCACTACGGGTACCCCTGCACGCGACACGATCAGCTCGATATTGTGGGGGTTCAGGATGCCGAGGCCCGTGCCAATCGGAGCCCCGAGGGGCATGACAGCGACCGCGCCGAGATTCTCGAGCCGAAGCGCCAGCACCGGGTCATCGTTCGTGTATGCGAAAACCTTGAAGCCCCGGGCGACGAGTCTCTCGGTGGCGTCGACCAGCTCTACGGCATCAGGCAGCAGAGTGTCTTCATCGGCGATGACCTCAAGCTTTATCCAGTCGGTCTCAAGGGCCTCGCGTGCGAGTTCCGCGGTCAGTATGGCCTCCCGAGCCGTGAAGCAGCCGGCAGTGTTTGGTAACACTCGGATGCCCTCCGTGACGAGCAGGTCGAAAAGGGAACCTGCGGCGGAGGCGTTGTGTCGGCGCATCGCCACGGTTGTAAGTTCTGTTCCCGACGCGCGAAGGGCGGCGCCCAGGCCGTCGAGGCTAGGCGCTCCCCCGGTGCCCATAATGAGCCGGGAGCTCAGCTCAACGCCGTCGATGATGAGGGGGTCGCTGTCGATGAAAGCCGGATCGGTCATTGTTAACCCCCTTGCGCGGCCGTGACGACCTCGATGTCGTCACCGGTGGTGAGCAGGGTCTGGGCCCAGAGGCTGCGGGAAATAACCGCGCCGTTGAGAGCGACGGCCACTCCGAGGCGTCGGCCGTCGGCGGACCGGCCATCCGCTTCGATGCGAGAACCTGTGAGCTCGATGAGGACATCGGTCACCGTTTCACCATCTTTCAGGGTGCGTGTTACCCCATTCAGACAGATGGCGGGTTCATGGTTCATTGTCACAGTGTGGCTGCCTTTGCGGTCAATGTAGGAGAGAAACGGTCGGGAGCGAAGCGCTGCCAGCGTGAGTCGGTGACACCGTCGAGCAGGTCGACACAGATTTGGGCGGCCACGGGCATGAGGAGAACTCCGTGGCGAAAAAAGCCGGTCGCGATGAGCAGGCCGGGGACGGTGGCATGTGCCTCGCCATTCTCGCCACGCACTCTGCCGAGAAGCGGGGCGTTGTCGGGTGTGCCGGGGCGCGCCCGGGCCATCACCTCGATGATCTCGAGTTCAGCCACGGCGGGAACGAGAGTTTGGGCGTCACGCAGCAACTGGTGGATGCCGCCGGCCGAGATTCCGGCGTTGCCGTCCTCCCGCTGGGTGGCACCAATCACGAGGGTGCCGTCCGCGCGGGGCACGAGGTAGACGGGCACCCCGCGAACCAGGCCCCGGATCGTTGCTGTCACCAGTGGCCGAAGATGTTCGGGGACCCTCAGCCGGATAATGTCGCCGAGCACGGGGCGAAGGGGCAGCTGCAGGGTGTTGGGAAGTGAGCCAAGTTGCGCGGCCGCCAGCCCGTTGGCAACAATGACCTCGGCGGCCTCGATGATGGAGCCGTCTGACAGCACGACGCCGGTCACGCGGGACGAGTTAGTGTCAGTGTCAGTGTCAGTGTCGGCATGCAGTAGCCGTTCGGCATTTTGGTACACAAACGGGTTCTGTCCGTTGCTAGAGGCTGCGGCGGTTTTGGTCAGAGCGGTCATGAGCGCAGTTGCGAGACGACGCGGATCCACTTGGTGATCCTGCTCGATGCTCGAGGCGCTCGAAAGCTGAGGGCTCAGAAAGGGTTCCCGTTCGCGCGCCTCGCGAATGGTCAGGGCATCGACTGTCAGCCCATGAGATGTCTGAACTTGGCGCAGGTCGGCGAGGGCCCGGCGGTCGGCAGCGTCGGCGCCCACCATGATCGTGCGATTTTTCTGGTAACCGGTATCGTCAGCAAATGGTGCCAGAGACTCGATGAAGCCTGGGTAAAGCGTTGCCGAAGCGAGCATCAGGGCGAGTAAATGCTCCTCCTGATAGTGCAGCTCGCTCACCGGGGCGAGCATGCCGGCAGCGGCTTCGGTTGCTCCGGTCGCGGGGGCCGCATCGATCACGGTGACTCTTCGGCCGGTCTGAGCCACAGCCCAGGCGATGCCGAGGCCAACGATGCCGCCTCCCAAGACGGCGACGTCCACCGAGGTGGTCGGGATCGCGCGTTCGTTCAAAACTTCTCTTCCTTCCCTACGCCGGTACGAACCGGATCAGGTGATGTTGTAATAACAACACGGTCGGCTGGTGCCGGAAGCACCGTTGAGCCCTCTCAGCCCGACCACCCCAAAAGGAGTGGGTGCGGGCTCCCGCAGATTACGTTTATCGTAGTTCAAATGACGATTGAAAATGCACAGCTCTACCTCTGCACGGATGCCCGAAAGACCCAAGGAGACCTCGCCGAGTTTCTGGAGGCCGCTTACGCCGGTGGCGTAGACATCATCCAACTCCGAGACAAGACCATCGAGGCTGCCGAGGAGCTCGAGCTGTTGGCGGTGCTGCGCGAGGTTGCGAAGCGGCACGAAAAAGCGTGGGCGGTCAACGATCGCGCCGATATCGCGGCGATCTCTGGGGCCCCGGTGTTTCACGTCGGCCAGAAAGATCTTGCACCGCTCGCGGCGCGTCGGTTTGTCGGGGAGCAGGTCATTATCGGGCGCTCCAGCCACACACCCGATCAGGTCAGCGCGGCGATTAAAGCACCGGGGCTTGACTACTTCTGTGTCGGTCCGGTCTGGGCCACGCCGACAAAGCCCGGGCGTGCGGCGGTCGGACTCGACCTCGTGCGTTTCGCCGCAGATCAGGTTAATAACGTTGGCAGCTTGCGTCCCTGGTTTGCAATCGGTGGCGTCGACCTGACAAACG